>NZ_DASYBS010000104.1:0-2340 GCF_036500665.1 Cedecea sp. | reverse complement strand
GTTCCGGCACCGGCTTATCGATGACGGAGCGAATCACATTCTCGCTGTCGTACATGATTTTTATCGTGTTATCCGCAAACCGGGACTGGCACTCATACCAGTCCTGCCCGTCTTCTGATTCGAAAAAACGTATACCGGCAGTGGCATCACCGTATTTTTCAGTGTCTTTTTTGGTGGGCTGTTTTACCCTGAAATTTTTAATATTTTGCATCTTTACCCCTGCGCATTCACCCACCCGCCACGTGTCCAGAACTGAACCGGTTTGTAGCGAACATAAGACTGGTCTTCATTAAAATCCCCGCCGGTCAGCACGTAACCCGCAGGCGCGTCACCGCCCGCCGCCGGCCACCAGGTGGAAATCACCGCCCCCAGCTGCACGCTGGAAACAAAGTTCTGCGACGTCCAGCTCTGTACTTCACCAATACGCTGATTCACCCATTGCCATGTCGAGCGGGTGTTAATATTGTCATCCCGTGCGGCAAGCTGACCATTTGCCCAGTCCCAGGTGGCACGGGTGTTGATGTTGTTATCCCGCGCGGTAAATTGATTAGCGAGCCATGTGCTCAGCCAGCCACCCCAGATTTCACCATTGATATTACCGCCGGGCTCGAAAATTGCCCCGCCTGCATACACGCTGGCGCCTGCGCGAATGGAGCCGTTCGCGGTAAAGGCGTTATCATTGGGGTTAAACGTCCAGATATGGTCGCGTCCCTGGTCATCGAGAATATGAATACAGCCGGATGGAAAATCATTTTTTCCGGAGACCAGCACCCCGTAGCTGATGGCGGCCTGATACCCGGAACCCGTCGTCTGCACGGTCGCTTTGGTCATGGGCAGATACACGTTCCCGCCGGCGCTGTAACCGGCGGAATAAAACAGGGCACGCCTGTCAGCCAGCTGGCCCTGAAAGGCACCGCCACCCGGCCACGCCCCCTCTTTTGTTGAATAGTGGTTCGCGTTATCAAGCCAGCCGACATCACCACCAGCGGCCGGCACAAACTCCCTGGCGTCATGCGTCGCAATATCCCCCAGGCCAATGTTTTTACGCACGGCTTCGTTGTCTTTCACATCCCCCAGATTTGCATCCTGACGAAGAAACAGGCCCTCTCCCGTCGCCACTTCAAGCTCAATATCTGCGGTTTCTGACACGGCAAGGCGGTACTGCAGGTTCACATTGATGCCGCTTTCAGGTTTCTCTATAGCAGCAAGGTTTGCGACGGAGTAAAGCTCGCCTTTATCCGTCAGCAGCCCGGCCTCACGCGCGGTGAACCCGCCTGTGGTCGCGGGGATAACCAGATGGGCTATAAACTGATTCGACTGTTCAGGAGAAACTGAGAGGTCTGAGATGGCTCCGCGGTAGACTTCATTCACCAGCGTGGTGCTTTGCGGGTCCGGGGTTACCGCCTGCCCGTTGCCATCACCAATCACAAAATCCTGAATAACGACGGCAATGCCCGTCGCTATAGCCTCAGCCTCAAGTTCCTTTCCCCTGTTCGTCAGGATGGAATAATATTTCTCTGCCACACTACTCTCCACTTTCTATCACGATGTCGATGTAAGCTGTTACCGCACCGCGTGTATACCAGGTTCCGGCCGAGCCAAGATCAGCAATAACGTCGATGCTGCTGAGATAACTCCGTAGATTTTTAGCCTTATTAACCTGCCGACGAATGCGCTCGTAAAGCGCTGCACCTATTTCCTGCTGGCTGTAAACTTCAATTCGAAATGTGTAGGGATCTTTTCGCGGCATCTCTTCCCACCACTCAACGACCGTGGTCGGCAGCCCGACAGCGCCCAGCGAACGGCGGACGGCACCTGATGTTCCCCGGTGCTGATGAACATAAGCCGCATCCTGTATCACCCGCCGCTTTTGCGCCTCACTCCAGCTGTCGTCCCAGAAATCCACCGCAAATTCCCAGGCAAGCCACGGAAGCAGATGAGCCGGGCAGGTATCGGGCTTTTTCACCGCACTCACCATGCCCGTATCCAGCGCCAGTATTTGTTCAGTTCCTGCCCGTTCCAGCGCACGCTCCCGGGGGTTATCACCAGGAGGAAGGAGAGAGCGAAATGTCTCAGTCATTCGCCGCTCCCTTGCGGGTGATGTTTATCGCCGTACACAGCGGGGCTTTTCCCGCCTCAGCCTCAAGATCCGCTCCCGGACTGCTCAGTCGTACTCTGACTACTCCGGCCTGTCGGAGCGCCGCATAAAACGCATCCCGTGACACCAGCATCCTGATGCGATGCGAGAGGACTGTGTACGCCGTAACGACGTCTGTCGCATTCTGCAGCACGGTCTGCGCGTCAGGGCCATCCGGGATTTCCAGCTCGGCAGTCACGGTG
>NZ_DASYBS010000103.1:0-2100 GCF_036500665.1 Cedecea sp. | reverse complement strand
CAACAAACGGTTACTGGAACGGCTGGGTCATATCCCACCGGCAGAAGCGGAAAAGGCCTGGTACGCTTCCATCGGGAATAAGGATCTGGCAGCCTGAGTTCACAGACAAAACACTCTCCCGGAAAACCGGGGCGGTTCATTTTGACCAATGACCACTACCTGAAGCGGCAGTCATCAGCTGCCGGGTATCTTACAATCTTATGGAGCCCGAACGCAATGAACACCTGTGTATATTTTATTAAAACCAGACTGAAAGCACCTGAAGCTGAGAACGTGCTCTGCTGGATAACAGCCATAACAGATGCCCTGAATAACGATACCGTTCACCATAAAGAAGTTGCCAAAACACAGTTGTTCACTCACCTCATGATTGACCTGGAAGCGTTCGGTACAAACCCGGACGCACCGATAGTTTCTGTTGGCGCAGTATTTTTCAATCCTGAAACCGGCGGGATGGGCAGCGAGTTTTACAAAGTCATTAGCCTTGAGTCCTCCATGGCCTTCGGCGGCCGCCCGGATGCCGATACCATTCTCTGGTGGCTGAAACAGTCCGCGGAGGCCCGCTCTGCAATTCTGGTGGATGATGCCATACCTCTGGATGACGCCCTGCTACAGCTAAACGATTTTATCTGCGAAAACGCGGTAAATGGACCGGCCAGCGTTCAGGTATGGGGGAATGGAGCGACATACGATAACGTCCTGCTACGCAGCGCTTATAAACACACCGGCATACCCGCCGTCTGGTCGTTCCGGAATGACAGGGACGTACGCACCATCGTCGAAATGGGCAAAGCAGCTGGTATTAATCCGCGCTATGAAATCCCGTTTGAAGGCGATCAGCATAATGCCCTGGCTGATGCCCGCCATCAGGCTAAATACGTGTCAGCCATCTGGCAACAGCTGATTAAAAACTGATTTTCCTTTTTCACTCATGAACGCACCGGCCAGGTACCTTCTGCCTGCCCGGTCATCAGGAGATGACCGATGCATGAACTTACGCTGTCACCTCAGGAGATTCAGGAAATTACCGGCTATATGCGTTATACGCAGCAACAGCGCCAGTTGCGCTGCCACGGCATACCTTTCACAACGGATGGACGGAATCGCCCAATCGTATTGCGCAGAAACATTTTGCGGGGAACCACCGAACTACCAAAGGTTGACGAATATGTTGCAACAGAGCCGGACTTCGACGCTATCTATGGGCAGGCCAAGAAAAGATCCGAAAGATACTCATCTTCCACCGCGGGTATCAAAAAATAAATACAGCTACATCTGGAAACCAAAGGGAACCACGCTCAGTATTTGCCTGGGGAAAATTCGTGAAACATCAATTTCAAAACTATGGCAACGATACGAAGAAGAGAAGGCTAAACGCCATGACGTGATGACATTCGCCCGGCTGTGGGCAATGTTTATCGGGAGCCCGGCATTCACTGAGCGCGCCCCACGTACTCAAAAGGATTACCACCAGCATCAGAAACAGCTTCTGGCCGTGTTTGGCAAAATGAAAGCTGACGATATTAAGATTGAGCAGGTCCGCATTTTTATGGATAAGCGCGGTGTCAGCAGCAAGACCCAGGCTAACCAGGAAGTGGCCAGCATGTCCCGGGTGTTTGGCTGGGGCTTTGAGCGGGGATATGTGAAGGGGAATCCCTGTAAAGGGATCCGGAAGTTTACCCTCACCGACCGGGACGTTTATATTCCCGATGAAGATTATCTGGCTATTTATGAGTGCGCCCCCCCGGAGGTGCAGGTGGCCATGGAAATTTCATATCTTTGTGCCGCGCGCGAGGGGGACGTTCTGGATTTGCGGCTTGCTGACATCCGGCATGAAGGGATTTTTATTGAGCAGAACAAAACCGGCAAAAAGCAGATTAAGCAGTGGTCCCCTCGCCTCAGAGCAGCAGTCGACCTGGCTATTCAACATTTATCCGGAAGAGCGCCAGCAGGTTATCTGATCCCGGGGCCATCCGGTGGTGCCATGAATAAGAAAACCTTCAATACCTGGTGGAACAAAGCGAAGAAAGCAGCAGCGATCAAGCTTGGTCGTTCTGTTCCGGGAACGTTTCACGACATCAAAGCCAAGGCTATTTCGGA
>NZ_DASYBS010000102.1:0-56929 GCF_036500665.1 Cedecea sp. | reverse complement strand
ACTCAGGCGGGGTTGAGCTGCCGGGAGCAGCGAAAGAGAGCGATCGTCGGGAACGAATCGCGAACGACCCCGACTGTTTGGGTGATAGCCGGTGGGTTTACCGCTTCAGCGGCGATGAGCTCGCCGGGCGCCGGGGCTGTTCGGGGGATGGCGTTATCCCCCGGACACGTTCACCGGTGCAGTGGCTACATATAAATCAGCATTTGAAGTGAACGGGATATTCGCCATACCTTCGTAAACGGATCTATAGCTAGCAAGCAGGCAATCACAACAATTTCTGGCAGGTGGCAACCCGTTAACTTTCCCGCTACAATCCGCCTACCCATTCACTCAATGAATATAAGGAGGATCCCCATGATGTCTTGTGAGCGCTTTAACCGTTCGCATACTTTTGGCGATCGTCTCTGCTCAAGCGTTATCGGTTCCGTGCTGCGATAACTTCGGCTTGAGCGAAGAAACTTACTGAATCCCTTCCCTCGGACTTACCGGGTTATCGTCAGCGTTGTATGACGAGGCGTTTGCACGCCATAACTCTTGAGTAAGCACATATGAGCACTTTATTAACCGCCCAATCTCTGCACCTCGACACCGCTTTCGGTTCGCTGCTGGAGTCCATCACTTTTACCCTGAAAAAAGGCGACCGCATTGGCCTGATTGGTCATAACGGCTGCGGCAAAAGTACCCTGCTGAAACTGTTGGACGGCACGCTTACGCCCACCAGCGGTTCGGTCACGCGCGCGGCAACCTGCCTGATGGCAAGGGTTGAGCAGCATCTACCGCAAAGCCTCAATGCGATGACCATGCTCGACGCCGTCCTCGCGCAGGTAGAGGAAAACCAGCGCGACAGCGAACGCTGGCGCGCTGAAGCCCTGCTGGCAAGCATGGGCTTTAGCGACGCGGACTGGCAACTGACTTCCGGCACGCTGAGCGGCGGGCAGCATACCCGCCTGCTGCTGGCGCGTGCGCTGATAAGCGAGCCGGATCTGCTATTACTGGATGAGCCCAGCAACCACCTCGATCTGCCCACACTGCTGTGGCTGGAACGGTTCCTGCGCGGCTGGAGCGGTAGCTTTGTGCTGGTTTCTCACGACCGCAGCCTGCTGGACAACGTCACCAACGGCAGTTGGATCCTGCGCGATCGTGCGCTGCATTTCTTTGCGCTGCCGTGTACTCAGGCACGCAGCGCGCTGGAAGAACGGGACAAAACCGATGCCCACCGCCGCCAGGCGGAGCAAAAGGAAATTGATCGTATTACCGCCAGCGCCAAACGTCTGGCGATTTGGGGGCGGGTCTACGACAACGAGGACCTCTCCCGAAAAGCCAAGCAGATGGAGAAACGCATCGACCGGCTGAAGGACGAGCAAACCGAGCTACCTGCCGGTAGCCAGTGGCGGCTAAAGCTGAAAGGCGAAGCGCTGATTGCCGACAGGCTGCTGGAGCTGGAAGCGCTGAACGTTCGGCCCGCGCCAGAATGCGAGCCGCTGTTTACCCTGGCGTTACAGAGGGTGAAAAGCGGCGATCGCGTGGCGGTGATAGGCCGTAACGGCTGCGGAAAGTCGTCGCTGTTGCGCCTGCTTTGGCAGCAGTATCAGCAGCCCGAGCGCGAGGAAGGCATTCGCCTGCATCCTCGCGTTCACCTGGGGTATTACGACCAGACGCTGCATCAGCTTAACGACGGTGACTCACTGCTGGCGGCGCTGGAGCCCTTTGCCCCGCTCAGCGAGCAGGACAGGAAAATGGCGTTAATCAGCGCTGGATTCCCGTGGCTGCGGCATCAACAAACCGTCAGTACGCTCAGCGGCGGCGAACGTTCAAGGCTGCTGTTTGTCGGCCTGACGCTGGCCCGCTACTCCCTGCTGATGCTGGACGAGCCAACCAACCACCTGGATATGGAAGGCAAAGAGGCGCTGGCGGAAACGCTGCAAACCTTTGAAGGCGGCGTGCTGCTGGTGACCCACGATCGTGAGCTGATCGCCAAAGGCTGTAACCGCTTCTGGCTGGTAGATAATAGCCTGCTGAGCGAATGGCACGATCTGGATGCACTCTACGCTCTGTTGACCGCGGAGGAAATCGGGCAGCCTATGAACGACGCGAAACCTCAGCCCGTACAGACCGTCACTGAACACTACCGCGAAAGCGATGCGCTGCTGAAGCGGCTTATCGAGCTTGAGGATAAGCTGGCTGAGGACATTGCGCGTAAGGAAAAGCACCAGAAACCAGCGCTACAAAAGCAGTGGCGTGAAGAGATAGCGGCGCTAAATAAAAAGTTAGCGATTTAAGCTCAAAGGCCATCCTCCGGGATGGCCTTTTTTTCTTAAGCACGGCATTGCTCAGCCAGCACCCGTGCCAGTCCTGCCGGGTTCTCCCAGGACATGGAATGCCCGGCGCTCGGCACGATAGCCGTGGTAACGCCGGCCTGCTGGAAGGCGGTAAAATCCTCATCCGGCAAAGAGAGCTCCCCAAAAATAAGCGTTTTGGGGATTTTTAGCTGAGTAAACAGCTGATACCAGTCCGGCTCAATGCCGCTGACCAGGCTGCTGGCGGCACGCCATGCTGCGCGGGGAGCGGTGTTCTGCAGGCAACCCGCCCAAGGATTATTTTCATTCGCCTTAATCGCTTTCCGGTAGCCATCGGCAACAAACTCGTCTTCGGTTTGCGCGGCAATCATGCGGCTGTACATCCCGCCGCCGATATGAAAATTAGGCTCCGACACCATCAGCCCGGCTATTTTCGCCGGCATTGAGGCCGCGACTTCAATGGCGATGCTGCCGCCCATGCTGTGTCCGTAAAGAAAGAAGCGATTTAACCCCAAATGCTCCACCAGCTCACCCACGACTTTTGCCTGCTCGCGGGTGCTGTAGCCGTAATCCTGAGGCCTGTCACTGTACCCGCTGCCGGGCAAGTCGATAAGGATGCTGCGGCGAGAACTCCAGGCAGGATCGCTGACGACCCGAGGATATTCATAAGAGGATGCACAGCCGAGGCCATGAATGAAGAACAGCGGCACACCTCCGCCGGGTAAATCCAGATAACGCACGCGGCATTGCGCCGTGGTGGAGAAGAAGTTTTGCATCAATATTCCCTTTTCTTACAATAACTGTGTTTATATACAGTATACCGTATTTTCCTGCCACTCCTTTCTCTAAAATGCCCCGGCCCGCATGGCATTATTGGCTTGCTCCTTCGCCGGTGCGACAAAGGAGCAAGGGCAGAGATTACTTCACCGGCTCTGGCAGCTTGATCACCCAGATGTCGTTTTGTGATTCAGGTTTTTCCAGCGGTTTGAGCACGATTTTTGTCGCCACTTCAGCGCCGTCTTTCAGCAGGTGGCCTTTACCGTCAACCTGGTAGTCTTCGGCGTTCTCCAGCACGGCCTGCAGGCCAAAGTCGTTGTCGTTGATAACGGCAATCGTCTGGCTATCAATCAGCGCCATACCTTCGGCTTTTTCCTGCTGCCAGCCCAGCTTGCGCAGGTCGACGATCTCTTTTTTGCTCGCCAGCTTGATGCCGCGCGCCTTCAGTTGCTCAGCGTCATCAAACTCAGGGGCTTTTTCCTTATCAAAACTGGCCAGGTCGGACGCGCCGTTCAGATCGACAACGTACACCAGATTACGCATCTGCTTGTTTTTGTCGCCGCCTTGCTCAATCAGCAACAGACGGTGATTATCCAGCGCCACGATGTCGCCAATTTTGGCATCTTTGGCTTTTTTATAAACGTCCACGTCAATCGGGTAGCCGTACATTTCAGTTTTACCGGTCGCCGGATCAAGGCTCACGAGCCGGGTAAACTGCGCGCTGTTTTTGGTTTTACCGTCAATGTCCAGCGTACTTTGCACCGCGGCAATAATACGGCCATCCGGCATACGGGTTATGCCTTCGAACCCACGGTTAGGCTGGCGCCATTTGACGATATTGGGTAATCCGCCCGCCACGCCCTGTTCACCTTGCTCAGCCTGCGGGCCATATTTTTTCAGGATTTTACCGTCTGCATCCACATGGATAACAAACGGGCCATATTCATCGCACAACCAGTAGCCACCTTTACCATCCGGCGTTACGCCTTCGGTATCCAGCCCGCGCTTGTCGCTCTTCAACTGCTGGAGCGTATCGCTCAACGCAATTTCATTGGTGGCGCCAATCAGCCCTTCCGGCAGCGGCAGCCCGCTAATTGGCCCTTGCTCGTCATGCAGCGGCTTCGCGTCGATAGCTTCGGCTTTGCCGTTGCTAACGCGGATGGTCATCAGCAGCGGCGTGAAGTCAGGGTTTGCAAAAATCTTGGACTCTTTTTTCCCTGCTTTCGGCGAGTCGGCGTTTGGCCCGCGATCCGTCACGGTGGTAAAGATCAGGTCGTCGCCCTGCTTGCCCATAAAGGTCAGGCCGGAACCTACGCCTACCGGCAATCCATGAGGGAAGTTAGCGGCGTATTCTCCTTTGTAGGTCACGCTGTCCCCCTGAGGGAACGTGACAATGTAACGTTCGACCTGCGCATCCGCAGCGTGAACAGCCAGAGGGAAAACGGTACTGCAAAGTAAGGCAAGTGTTTTTAATTTCATGGTTTTTATACATATCGATGGTTGAGGTACCGGAGTTATAAAATAGCCAGATGACAGTAAGATTACACTTTGTGCTCTATATTCGCCGTTCGGTAAATATCCCCTTCGCGCTGCCGATAACCTTACAGCCAGCAGTGTTGAACCTCTTAGCGGCTGGCTGGGATGAGAATAATTTACCGATTTAAGGATGTACTATGTCAGTCAGGCGTTTTTCGATTTTGGTTTTCAGCACGCTATTGTTTATTTTTCTCGCCAGTACGGCGTCCAACATTTGGTCCCTTACCCGCAGCAATCACGCCCTCAATGACGTAAACAGTGAAATCCGCGTCGTGTTATCCGTAATTGACCCGATTAACCACAGCCGCACGATGCGCGTTCGCGCCATGCAGGCGATTCAGGAGATGGAGTCAGGCAACGCCACGCAGGCAAGCCAGAGTCTGGAAGGCGCAAAGGAAGCGCTGGGCAAAGCTGACTCAAGTTTCCAGGCTTACCTTGCGGCGGTGAAGCAGCCCGGAGAACAGGCGCTGGCGGATGAGTATAAAGCAGCCTGGCTTGCCTATCGTGACGGTGGCCTGCAGCTCCTGCTGGACGCCGCCAAAGCCAATGACAAAACCCGCAGCGCTGAACTGGTCACGGCCACCATCCCGGCGCTCGATCGCGGGTTCGAAATCACGCTGGATAAGCTGCTGGCGTTCAGAGAACAGCACGCGCATCAGCTAAATGAGGACGCACAGCAAGGCTTCCACTCCAGCTTTGTTGCCATCGGCCTGTTTGCCGCGCTGTTCATCGCCATTCTTGCCGCCGTCTTTATTTTGCTGAAGGTTCGCGTTCTTAAAGAGCTGGACACCGCGAAATCACACTGCGCTGAAATCGCCAACGGCCTGCTGCATCACTCGATTGATATCAAATCCAATGATGAAATCGGCCAGATGATGCACAGCCTTGAGCAAATGCGCCTGTCGCTTACCGACATCATTGGCCAGGTGCGTGAGTCCAGTACCACCGTGGCTTATGCCGCAGAAGAGATAGCGGCAGGCAATACCGACCTGTCTGCCCGCACCGAAGAACAAGCGGCCTCTCTGGGCGAAACGGCGGCCAGTATGGAACAGCTTACCGTCACGGTTAAACGAACGTCAGAAAGCTCGCATCAGGCCAATACGCTGGCTAACGGTATGCGCGCGGCGGCGAGCGAAGGTCAACAGATTGTCGACCAGGTGATCGGCTCCATGCGCAATATTGAAACCAGCTCGGGCAAAATCGACAGTATTATTTCCATCATCGAAGACATCGCTTTCCAGACCAATATTCTTGCCCTTAACGCGGCGGTAGAAGCCGCACGAGCGGGTGAACAAGGTCGCGGTTTTGCGGTGGTCGCCTCCGAGGTGCGTAACCTTGCCCAGCGCTCCTCCGTGGCGGCAAAAGAGATTAAAGATCTGATTGAGCTGTCCGGCCAGCAGGTTATCAACGGCAGCGAGCTGGTTAACCGCGCGGGGGAAAGCATGAAGCGCATCTCATCTTCCATAACGCAAGTCACCACGCTAATGGCGGAAATTGCCGTGTCTACCGACGAGCAAAGCCGCGGCATCGAGCAAATTAACCAGGCCGTGCTGCAAATGGATGTGGTTACGCAGCAAAACGCCGCGCTGGTTGAGCAAGCTTCTGCCGCCGCGCTTTCTCTGAAGGATCAGTCTCAGCGGCTCAACGAAGCCGTCTCGGTGTTCAAACTCGCCTGATAGCCTCTTCAGGCCACCTTCCGCCGTTCTGAGGTGGCCTGTTGTTAAGGTTTTGTAGTGATAAATGTTGATCTGCGTCACGGTCTGCCGTTAAATAAAGGCTCTTGTTACTATTCTGTTACTCATCATGATCGTTCGCCCGCATCAACACTGGTTGGCTCGCCTGTTCGTCTGGCACGGCTCGGTATTGGAAAAAATTTATTCCCGCCTGCTGCTGAATCTTGCTCTTTCGATTAGCGTTATTTTCTTTCTGCCGTGGTATGAAACCCTCGGGATAAAGCTCACCATCGCGCCGTTCAGCATCCTCGGCGTGGCCATCGCTATTTTCCTCGGGTTCCGCAACAGCGCCTGTTACGCGCGTTTTAACGAAGCGCGTTTGCTGTGGGGGCAACTGGCTATCACCTCCCGCTCTTTGCTGCGAGAAGTGAAAACGCTGACGGGCGACCAGCCTGAAGCCGTGCAGCATTTTGTAAATTTGCAGGTGGCCTTCTGCCACAGCCTGCGTATGACGTTGCGCAAAAAGCCGCAGCAGGAAACGCTTAGCCGCTACCTGCGCCCGCAAGATCTGGCCTGGGTCAGCGAAAGCCACGCCCCGTGCAACCGTATTCTGATGCTGATGGGCAGTTGGCTGAACCAGCAGCGCGAACGAGGCGTTATTTCTGACGTGCTGTGGCGCAGCCTGGACAATCATCTGAACGAGCTGTCGACGGTTTCCGGCGGCTGCGAACGTATTATTTCTACCCCAATGCCGTTCGCCTATAGCCTTATCCAGCACCGCACGGTGTATATTTTCTGCATCATGCTGCCGTTTGCTCTGGTGACCGACCTGCACTACATGACGCCGTTTGTTTCGGTGTTCGTCTCCTACACCTTTATCTCTCTCGACTCGCTGGCCGAAGAGCTGGAAGATCCGTTTGGTACCGAGGATAACGATCTGCCGCTGGATGCGATTTGCGTGGCGATTGAGCGTGATTTGCGGGATATGAACGACGAGGCGGAAAAACCCGAGGCGCTGAAGCCTAACCGGCATTATCGGTTGAGCTAGATTACCCATTTCAGGGTCGATTGCTCATATTCAACCAACGTGCACCGATGTCATTCTGAAATACATCAGTGCACGCCATTTCTGGTTTTGCTTTTCTATAACGCAGTGCCACAGGGCATTAGCTATTTATCCGGCGGCATACTGACATCGCGATCGGTGAAAATCTCCCTCAGGCCAAATTTAAAAGTTAATCCGAATATCTACTCTGACCAGACAACCCCCCCACCAACCCAGTTAATTTAGGTTAAGTCACACTCAACATACTGATATACTGCGCTGGTTTTTTGCCCATACTAATCATGTGGAATTGATGTGAGGCAATATACGACCACGTTAAGCCCGGAGTTTAAAGCATTCCCGGAGCCACCTGTTACCGATCTATACCAGGTTGTCGTGAAGAGGCGTCTATGGCGCAATGATGACCGGATTATCAGTCTTCCTCAGAGCAGCGAGAAAATATTTCAGCGGCAAAGTGCTCCTGAACCAGAAGGCTTTTTGTGTTTACCGCAGACCTGCTAAGGACAGCATATGGCAATGGGCTATTATCTTCGCGTTGGCGATAAAACTACCTGTGGCGGGCAGATCCTGTCGGGCGATCCCACCTTCACCTGGTACGGTGTTGCTACCGCACTGGAAGGCAGCGTGGTGTCCTGCGGCGAGAACCCCGGCGTTTCCTATAAAATCCTCGGTGGAACGTTGGACACATGGGATGAGGGACGTTCACTAGCCGGGACGCTGGACAGCGTCAGTTCATGCCCGTGTCGGGCCAGATTCATTCCCTCCATTTTTGATTGCTATGAAAAAGTCTCTGCCACCGCGGCACGAGCCTCTCTCGCCCCTGTGCCCGGCGTTTCTCAGTTCGGACAGACGGCCAAACGTGAAGAAGAGCCGGAGCAGCACGCGCAGGCGGCAAAGAAAAAGAAACGTGAAATCACCCTGACCATCGGCGTATTTTTCGACGGTACGGGCAACAACGCCATTAACAGCGGCGAGCGTCAGAGAGCCTGCTCCGGGGAGCAGTTCAATATGAGCGACGGTGACGTGGCGTCGGCTCAGGCGCAGTGTGTTCAGTTGCAGCACGGTTATGGTGGTACGGCAGCCGGGAGTCATCTGGGCTATTACACCAACGTGCACTGGCTTTATACGCTGTATAACCAGGAGCTCACCGTCGATACGGCGCATGGGCAATGGGCGGTTTATATTGAGGGCATCGGCACCGAAAACGGCAAAGGCGATGATACCTGGGGAATGGCCTCCGGCTCCGGCGATACGGGCGTGGTAAGTAAAACAGATAAGGCAGTTGCCGGTCTGGCTTCTGCCGTGCAGGCTTATCTGGGCAAACATCCTGATGCAGGTTCAGGAGTAATAAAAGAATTACAGTTTGATATTTTCGGTTTCAGCCGGGGGGCTGCGGCGGCGCGGCATTTTGCTAACCGGGTATTCAGCCAGGACAGCGCGATTATTGCGGCGATCAAAGCCGGGCTGGGTGACGTTGAATTCTCTGGTAAACCGGGCGGTAAAACCCGTTTTCTGGGGATATTTGATACGGTGGCGGCGATGGGAACCCCAGCCAACGGCCTGAATCCGCACAGCGCCGATACCGGGGCGGCTAATATTGCGCTGCGTCCAGGCGTGGCGGAGAAGGTTTTCCACATCACCGCCCAGCATGAATGCCGCTTTAACTTTGCCCTGAACAGCGTTAAGCCCGCCTGGCCTGAGCTGGCCCTGCCGGGCGTACACTCTGATATTGGCGGCGGCTACAACCCCGAAGAGCACGAAGCCTTTTTCCTTAGCCGCCCGCAGTTTGAGACGGTGCCGCTTTCTGTGGCCGATGAAAATACCCTCACCTATCAGCAGACTAGCACTCAGCTTCAGATAATGGATACATATCCGGCTATAGCCCCTGTCCTGCAGGCGGTGGAAGTCGAAATTCACGCCTGGCATGACAGCCGCATGCCTGCCGATCGCTATGGAACGCCGCAAAAACGCGCGGGCGCCGCGCTAGTTATTGACCGTAAAACGCGTAACGACTGGTCAAAAGTGGTGCTGCGGGTAATGTTGGATGCGGCACAGGAGGCTGGGGTTATATTTGATCTTATTTTATCTAAAGATGACAATCTGTCGTTACCTCCAGAACTTAATGACCTGTGTAATAAAGCGCTCAGGATGGGACAGGCAACCCGTAGGGGTCACTCCGAGCCCGGCTTCTCCACGCCGGAAATTATTGCGCTAGCCGAAAAATACATTCACTGCTCGGCTAACTGGAATAACGTGGAAAGGAATAAACAGGGGGCGATCGCTGGTGCGGTGAAACCCGCAAAACTGTTAACCTTCACCAATCGCCCTGATGAACGCTGGCAGCGCACAATCTACGATATGGACGGAAACAAAATATGGAAATAAAACGTCTGGCCGGGCTTATTTCGCTGCTGACGCTGACGGCCTGCCACAGCGCAGGCCAGTCGGGTGCCGCCCCCGCGAAAAGCGATGCCCCCACCGAGTGGAAATTTAATTTTTTCACCCCCAAAGCCCTGCCTGCGATGGTGACCTTTGCCGTTGTGCTGGATGAGTCCGGCGAGTGGGTTTCACGGTACGTGACGCTGGACAGCACGCCCGCGATGAGCAAGGTTGTCGGAGAGTGGAACGATACTTCACGTGCCCCCAGCGGGCACTGGAATCGCGTCAAGTACCCACCCAGACACATTTTTTTCTGCTGGGATTCCATCATCGATAAAAAAGTCTATGAAACCCGGATTACCTTCTCGGCGGCTGACATTGAGAAGATGAAGCAGCCTAGCAAATATAAAGACCACAGCGGTAACGTCGCCTATTACGACAGCATACAAATTGGTCTGGCGCCGGGCGGTAAAGTTGCCGTCTGGCTGGACGGGATCGGGTTTGAGCCTAATTACCGCATTACGCCCTCGGCGTTAACCACCCTTTCCGGAGACAAACTGGAGATTTGTAAGGGAGTGACAAAGAGCGATTTCTCTTATGGATACGATAAAGACATAAAAGATTTTATAAAAGGTAAAACCTATCCTTATGGCTCATGGTAGCCATGGTGCATAAGTGGTTCTGGCAGCCCACTATTTACAACATGGACGGAAATAAAACATGGAAATAAAACGTCTGCCCCGGCCACCCTGTCAGTGAGGAGTTGTGACCGTCAAAACGCCACTCCAAATATCCCCGCCAGCTTGCGCTTACCGCTCGCCGACACGTGCAGCTCGCGGCTGACTAAATCCCGCCGCATCCAGCCTTTTTGCTCACAGGCATGCAGCAACGCTTTCCCTAACTGCCCGCCCAGGTGTTCACGCCTTTCGCTCCAGTCCAGACAGCCGCAGGCATAGCGACGGCGGGACGAACCGGCCTCCGCGCTTACCCCAAGAAGCAATAGCTGCTCTTTACCGTGAGCGGTGACCGCGTACTCTTCACCTTCCAGCCAGTTAAGACGAAACAGCGCGTCGTGCAGCGCCACCGCAATTTCACCCGCCATATGGTCGTAGCAGGTTCTGGCGTAGCGAAGATTACCGGGCGTTTTTGTGCGCATAGCCGCGTCATCGCGTCCAACTAATCCCATTAACCCCTCCAGCGCACCGGCGATTTGGCTGCTGTAAAGCCGATAGTAGCGGTGCCGCCCCTGCTGTACGCAGGCAATCAGCGATTGTTCCATCAGTTTTGCGAGATGGCTGCTGGCCGTGGACGGCGCCACATTGGCCATAATGCTTAATTCGGTTGCGGTCCAGGCCCGGCCATCCATTAGCGCGCAGAGCATGCTGGCGCGGGTTTTGTCCGCAATGGCGGAGGCAACGGCGGCAAGTCGGGTTTCGAGAAAATCTGTTTCCATATTTCGATGCTCAGCGAAGCGTCCTGTCTGACGATGAATTAGGGTTAGCACGACATGACAATAAGGAGCAACTGATGATCGCCGTAATCTTTGAAGTCCTGCCTGCAGAAGGTCACTATAGCCGCTATCTCGAGCTGGCGGCAGAGCTTAAGCCGCTGCTGGCTGAAATTGACGGTTTTATTTCAATCGAACGTTTTCAGAGCCTTAGTGAACCGGGAAAGATCCTTTCGCTTTCGTTCTGGCGCGATGAGGCCGCCGTGCAGCAATGGCGCAACCAGGAACTGCATCGCAGCGTCCAGCAACAGGGCCGCTGCGCGGTCTTTACCGATTACCGACTCAGGGTGGCAGGTGTAATTCGGGATTATGGCATGTTTGACCGTGAACAAGCGCCGCAGGACAGTCGTGATGCGCACAAGGAAAACGCTCATGAGTGATATCACGCTAAGCATGGCGATTACCGCCACGTTTGTTCTCGTGGGTACCGTAAAAGGTGTAACGGGGATGGGTTTACCCACCGTGGCGATGGGCATTTTAGGATCGTTGATTTCACCGGTGGCCGCGGCTGGCTTGCTGCTTCTGCCCTCTTTCCTGACCAATATGTTCCAGCTGTATGAAGGCGGTAATCTGGCCGCATTGCTCAAACGCCTGTGGCCGATGATGCTTACCATCGTGCTTGGCACCGTCGCCAGCAGCAGCCTGTTAGCTTCGGGCAGCAGCCACGCGACCACCATTGCGCTGGGCATCGCGCTAATTATTTATGCTTTATGGACGCTTTTTGCCAGACCGCTGCACGTGTCTGCCCGCCACGAACGCTGGCTTTCACCGCTGACAGGCTTGCTCACCGGATTATTAACCGGCGGGACCGGCGTATTTGTGATCCCCGCCGTGCCGTATATTCAGTCGCTTGGCCTCGAGCGCGATGAACTGGTTCAGGCGCTCGGGCTTTCCTTCACCTTTTCTACCCTTGCGCTGGCGGCCGGGCTTTGGTGGCACGGCGCGCTGCAGGAAATCGCTATCAGCACGTCAGTCATGGCGGTTGTCGCCGCGCTTATCGGCCTGTTTGCAGGCCAGCGTATCCGCAAATGCATCAGCCCATTAGCCTTCAAACGCGGCTTCCTGGTTTGCCTGGTTCTGCTTGGCGGCGATATGGTTATCCGGGCGCTGATTTAGCCGAACGCCAGGCCTTCATCTGCCCAGCCGGTAATGCCACCGGGCATAACCTTCACTAACCTGCCGAGCAGCGCAAGTTTCAATGCTGCGCGATCGGCACCGTTGCAGTGTGGCCCTGCGCAGTACACCACAAACAGCGTGTCTGCGGGCCATTCGGCCATGCGGGCTTCGGTGATAAGCCGGTGCGGTAAATGAATAGCGCCCGGCAGGTGCCTGCGAGCAAATGTCTCGTCAGACCCCACCACGTGCAGCAAAACAAAGTCGATATCAGCGCTGTGAATCGCCGCGTTGACGTCTGCACAGTCGGTTTCAAACGACAGTTTTTGCAGGTAATGTGCCGCGACGATTTCTGGCGTGGCCGCAGGATAATCAGTGACATAGCTCATACAGTTCTCCTTTTAGTCTGAGCTTTGATTCTGAAGCAGCCGCGGCGGCTTGACAGCTGGCATAAATGACGATTAGCGTAAAGATTATGACAAAATTATCCGTTACCTCTGATTCTCCGCTCGTTGTGGCGCTCGCCTACGACGGCCTTTGTACGTTTGAATTCGGCGTGGCCGTCGAGGTTTTTGGCCTGCCGCGCCCGGAGATGGGCAAAAATTGGTACCGGTTTGCCGTGGCCGGTATTGAGCCTGGCGAACTGCGAGCGATGGGCGGTATTCGGCTGGCCGTTGACGGCGGGCTGGATTTGCTGGCTGAAGCCAGCCTGATTGTCATCCCCGGCTGGCGCGGCATGGATGAACCCGTACCTGAAACGCTTATTCTCGCGTTGCAGGCAGCGCACGCGCACGGAGCGCGAATTATGTCTATTTGTTCCGGCGTATTTGTGCTGGCGGCGGCAGGTTTGCTCAACGGCAAACAGGCAACCACCCACTGGCGCTACACGGCAGTGTTACAGGCTCGCTACCCGGACATCGAAGTGATACCGGACGTGCTGTATCTTGATAACGGCGATGTTTTAACATCCGCAGGAAGCGCGGCGGGTATCGACCTCTGCCTGTATCTCGTCCGCCGTGATTTCGGTGCAGCGGCCGCGAACAGCGTTGCGCGCCGATTGGTCGTACAGCCGCATCGCGACGGTGGACAGGCCCAGTTTATCGAGCAGGCCGTTCCGGTAGAGTATGAAGGTGAGAGGTTTGCTCCGCTGTTTGATCACCTTCAACGTCATCTGAACCACCCGCATTCCGTAGCGAGCCTCGCCGCTATTGTCGGCATGAGTCCGCGGACTTTTTTACGCCGCTTTGAGGGCGCAACCGGCGTCACGCCTGCCCGCTGGCTCCTGCAAAGCCGCCTTAAGCGCTGCCGGGAATTACTGGAGAACAGCACATTGCCGGTGGAAATTATTGCCGAACAAACGGGATTTGGTTCAGCGGCAACGCTGCGGCATCACTTTCGGAAACACCTGCGTACTTCTCCCGGCGCTTATCGAAATTCATTTACTTCACAAAACGAATAATTTACCTGCGGTTAGTCATTGTTTAAGTTGTGTACGTTATGATGGCATCACTCATCTGAGTAAACCCTTTTTTATCACGCGAGGTATTTCTATAGAAATGCAGTAATCTGGAGGATTAACTATGTTAGGGAATATGAACGTATTTATGGCAGTACTCGGATTCATCTTGTTTTCCGGTTTTCTTGCCGCCTGGTTTAGCCACAAATGGGATGACTAATGAACGGTGACCTTCCCCCACCTACGACGCCTCTCGCGAAATACACTTTCCGGGAGGCGTTTTCTTTTCTGCCGCCGGTTACGGTGGAGGATTTGCTAACAAAAAAATACAGCGCGAAATGAGTAAATCGGCACAATTTGTTGTCTTCCTATTCGGGACCAACAAAAGCAGACTGGATTCACTCTGGAGAATTTATGCGCAAGTCGACAAAAGTAGCGGTATTAACGGCGGTATGGCTCGCGGGCGCGCTGCCCTCTCTGGCCTTTGCCTATTCAGGGGATAAGCAGCTGAAAGCGACTGCGCCCGGCACGTCTACGCAGTCCTATGAACTAAAAGAATTCTCCTCAGATTTCAAAATGT
Organism: Cedecea sp.; assembly: GCF_036500665.1. NCBI lineage: Bacteria > Pseudomonadati > Pseudomonadota > Gammaproteobacteria > Enterobacterales > Enterobacteriaceae > Cedecea > Cedecea sp. Next base: position 42,545 of record NZ_DASYBS010000102.1, on the reverse strand, counting down.
ACAAAATCGGCGACATCGCGCCGGACATCTACCGCACGGAACCCTATAACATCAAAAGCTGGCAGCTTCGCCATCTTCCTGCGCCACAGGCCGGTAGCCACTGGACCTATATGGGCGGCAATTACGTATTAATTACCGACGCCGAAGGAAAAATTCTTCAGGCCCTGGCCGGGGATATATTTTATCAGCACTAAGGATAATCCAACCCTGAGGCTGGATATCCTCAAAGACTTCAGGGTTTAGTTTAATAAATTCCTCAAGGGATCGATTTCAGCATAGTGATTATCGATCTCCAGCTGCCCTGCAATATCCAATACCTGCCTGTACTCTTCAGGACTGATGCGCACCTGATAATTTGCGATATGTCCACACAGCGTTTCAAAAGCCAGTACATTCTCTGAAAAGTCGATATATTCCAGCGCGAAGTCGATAAGCGATGAATCGAGCCGGTTTTTAAGTGCCTCACCAAAGGTTTTGATCTTTTCGTTGATATCCATGTTGACCACGTAAAGTTAATTGTTATTTGCGTGCCATCATTGCGTATGGAGAGCGGCATCCTGCCGAAATACATCCCTTTGGATATCGGATTGCGAGGAAATTTCTTGAGGGGTAAGCGTAATAGTTATTTTAAATGGCGACCCAGCGCTAGCTTTTAGCCAGCCATTTAACGTAATGCTCAGGCCATTTCACGGTTGGTGTGGCCGGTTTTCCCATACCAAAACCATGGCCGCCGTTGCTATAACGGTGCATTTCTACCGGAATATGCGCCCGCTCGCAGGCCGCCGCCATAATGAGCGTATTTTGCGGGTCTGAAACCGGATCGTCCTCCGCCTGCACCAGGAAGAACGGCGGTGAATGCGGCGTGACGTAATTCTGCACCGACCATTCGGCGTTCTCGGCAGATGAAGCATCTTTGCCAACAAGAATCTTATGGGTGGAAGTATGCTGGTAAGGTTTTTCCAGCGTGATAATCGGGTAAATTAGCGCGGCGCGGTCGGCGAATGCCGGTTTGTCATCTAAACGATCCTGCCGCGGGTAAGAACGATAGTCGGTGCGCGTGGCGGCAAGGCCAAGCAGATGCCCACCGGCAGAAAAACCCAACACGCTAACGTTGTTTGCTCGCTCACGAACAATTCTCAACGCACGCTGCGCGTCCTGTAAAGCAACCAGATTACCGCCAGCCCACCCCTCGGACGGTAAACGGTAGCTCAGCACGTATGCGGTGTAACCCCGTTCCGCAAGCCACTCTGCCGCAGGCCAGGCTTCTGACCCCATCTCAATGCGCTTATAGCCACCGCCCGCTGCCACCAGTACGGCGTGGCCATTGGGCATTTCAGGCTCAATAACGGTGAGGATGGGGATCGCAATATTGCTCTGCGCGCCTCGAGCCGAAGTCTGAATACTTCCCGATGGCCCACCGCCGCCGGGAGGCGTGCCTTTCCACAGCGGAATAACCGAACGCTTAACGCCTGCGGAAGCAAAAGAAACGCCCGCCTTCGCGGCAAGTAGCCCAGCGGTAACACAGGTAATAAAATGGCGACGATCCATAGTAAACTCCTGACAGCACAGGCTAATCACTATGCCAAAAGAGTGTGTCTAAAGTCATATTCTAAACCTGTATTAGGTAACCGGTCGTTTCGGCTCGTCATTTTATGGATAATTTATGGATGCATGAACTGATACAGACCGAATACAGACTGATTTAAAGCCGATAAATATACGTCGTCACGCCCCAAAAACCTTTTCCCGCACTCCTGCTCTTTTGCCAGCCAAGCAGTTCCAGCTCCCGCGAGACGAGTCTGTTCATAAAACCATGTCCCATGCTAAAAACGTGGCCGTGTTCCCTGGTATAGTCGGCAAGATTTTGGGCAATCACTTTTGCCCTTTTTACCGCCGCGTCTCGCGATTCAACGCCAGTTGAAATCCCCACATACCAATATAAACGAAAAATAATGAGCCATATGTCAGGAGGAAGTTTGATAAAAGGGATACGAATATTGGGGAGTTCTGCCTCTCTCAGCCCATTTGCGATTAAGTTGGGTTCAGTCCCCAAAGCTTGCAGTGATGCACGTGCACGTGGAAGAGGACTGGTGATAATAAACCGGCTACGGCTACACTCTGCAATAGCCACTGGGTCGGGAACACCGCAAATACACGCAGCGTTGTAATTATCGATCCACGCCTGCATTTCAACACTTTTAATCCACAGCCCGTGGGCGCTAATATCTGGCTTCCCATGCCTGACTAATGTTATTTCCATATCTATCCTAAACAGGAATGGCCTTTTATATATTGCTAAGTTACCCGGCCTGCGCCGGGTAATTCGTGTTATTTACGCAGCGCTCTGACCTGCGAAAAACCGTGCTCGAACACGCTATCTGCGGCGCAGATAATCACGATAACGTCGCCCCCGGCTGCTTCCTCCAGTAAACGCGTCAGCTCAGAGTCCAGCTCGCGGTTCATCTTCGGCATCGCAAGGTGCATTTCACCCGGATAATCCTCATCTTCGTCAGGCGGCATGTCTTCGATGCGGCTGCCCTTCACCACGTAAATCAGCAGATCATTGTCATTATGGGTGAGCTCTAGTCTCAAATATTTGCCAACCGGATGTTTAGCCATGCGTTACCTTCAATAGCGTATAAAATAATTTGTCGGCAATGTTAGCAAAGCAACGAGGATAAAACGATGCAGGACTGGAACCCCGCTCTCTATTTGCAGTTTGAAGCTGAACGTACCCGCCCGGCCGCCGAATTGGTTGCCCGAATCAACCACCCCGGCGCAACGACCTTTACCGATTTAGGCTGCGGCCCCGGCAACTCCACCGCCCTGCTGCGCAATCTGGCGCCGAAAGCCACCATTACCGGGCTTGATAATTCTCCTGCGATGCTGCAAAAAGCCAGCACCGCGCTACCCGACTGCCGTTTTGAAGAGGCGGATATTGCCACATGGCAACCCGAAGTCAGGCAGGACGTGATTTTTGCTAACGCTTCCCTGCAGTGGATTGCTAACCATAAGCAGGTCTTCCCGCATCTCGCCGCGCAGCTGGCCGATGGCGGCGTGCTCGCGGTGCAAATGCCCGACAACTGGCAGGAACCCACGCATACGTTGATGCGCCAGGTTGCAGACGAGCTGGGTATCTCGCGCTCCAGCCGCGAAGCCTTGCTTAACGCGCAGGAATATTACGATCTGCTGGCCGAAAATGGCTGTACGGTCGATATCTGGCGCACAACGTATTTCCACGTCATGCCGTCTGCCCGCGCGATTATCGAATGGCTAAGCTCAACCGGCCTGCGCCCTTATCTGGACGGGCTTGATGCGGTTCAGCATGAGGCGTTTATTGAACGTTATCACCAGTTGCTGCAACGCGCCTACCGTAAGCAGCATGACGGCAACGTATTGATGCCGTTCCCACGCCTGTTTATCGTGGCGCGGAAAACGGCCTAAAGCGAAGTACCCTGCTGACGCAGGGCATCAATGTCCTGCAGCGGAGACGCGCCAAATGCCCGGCGATACTCCCGGTTAAACTGGGAGGGGGAATCATAGCCCACCTTCCAGGCAACGCTTGCCACATCCCCTTCACGGCTTAATAAGCGGCGACGTGCCTCCAGCAGGCGGATCTGTTTTTGGTACTGCAGCGGGCTCATGATAGTCAGGGCTTTAAAGCGGTGATGCAGGCTGGATGCGCTCATCCCGACACGTTTTGCCAGCTCGTCGATGACCAGCGGCTCGGCGTAGTTTTCTTTTATCCAACTGATGGCTTCTCCCACGCCTTTACCCTGCGCCCAGCCAAGTGCCTGCTTCCAGAATGACGCGCCTGCGGGCGCTACCACCAGGCGGTAGAGGATTTCTTGTTTGATCAGCGGCGCAAGGGCATGCAGATGCTGCGGGCTGTCCAGGAGGGTGACTAAACGCAGAAACGCCGCCTGGAGTTCTTCTTCAGCGGCGGCCACCCATGCCCCTGTTTTCTCGCCGTTGCCGTCCGGCAGCACAACGTTCATGTTCACCACCAGGTCGGCAATTTCTTTGCCGTCGAGATCGATGCGCACGCCGTAATAAGGCTGCTCCCGGCTCGCGCGGGTGACCTGCCCTGAAACCGGCATATCCACAGCCGCCAGCGAGTAGTTACCCGGACCGTATTCCGTGACGTTGTCACCGATAAGCATCTTTTTGCTGCCCTGCAATACCATGCACATCGACGGTGAAAGCATGCCCCGATTGAGTAACGTCGGCTGGTCTATACGAATAAAGCTCAGCCACGGCAAGGCGCTACGCAGATCTTTCACGCCGCTATCGCCCGCCGTATAGCGACCGGCAACACGGCGGCACAGTTCTTCGATAATGCGGCCCGAAGGCCGCTCAGGTTGTTGCATATTACTGTCCCATAATGGCTTTGGGTTCAAGATACGCTTCCAGCCCCCAGGTGCCAAATTCACGGCCAAGACCGGACTGTTTAAAACCGCCAAACGGCGCGAGCGGCTCATCGTAAACGCCGTTCACAAACACGCGCCCGGCAATAAGCTGGCGGGCAACGGCGGCAGTCCGCTCCGCGTTTTTGCCGCTGACGTAGGCCTGTAGCCCATAAACCGTATCGTTGGCGATCTGCACCGCTTCGGCATCATCGCGGTAGGTAATCACCGACAGCACCGGACCGAAGATTTCCTGCTGGGCGATGGTCATGTCGTTGCGAACGTTCACAAACACCGTCGGTTTGACAAAGTAGCCGCTTTCCAGCCCCTCAGGGCGCCCTTCTCCGCCGCAAAGCAGCTCCGCCCCTTCGGCAATCCCGCTACGAATATACTCCTGCACGCGCTGGTATTGACGGGCGGTAACGGCGGCTCCGATGTTCGTTTTTGGATCTCTTGGGTTGCCAGGTACCAGAATAGCCAGGTGTTTAAGGATCTGCGCTTTCACGGCTTCCAACTTGTTTTCATGCACTAACAGGCGCGTACCGGCGATACAAGCCTGGCCGCTGTTCCAGCTCATCACCTGCAGCGCCAGCGGAATGGAGGTCTCGAGATCCACATCGTCGAGCAGCACGTTGGCAGACTTGCCGCCCAGCTCGAGCGTAACCCGTTTCATGGTTGCCGCCCCGTCGCGGGCGATAGTTTTGCCCACCGCCGTTGAGCCGGTAAAAGAGATTTTAGCCACGTCCGGATGGCGGGTGATTTCCGCCCCAACCACGTTACCCAAGCCGGTGACGATGTTAATCACGCCGTTCGGCAGGCCGGCATCGTGCAGACATTCAGTAATGATAGCGGTCTGCCGGGCGCTCAGTTCGCTGGGTTTGATTACTGCGGTATTACCCGAGGCGATAACCATCGCAAGCTTAGTGGTAATAAAGCCATAGTTGGCATTCCAGGCGGTGATAAGACCGACAACGCCCAACGGCTCCATCACCACTTTCGCCACCCCCGCCTGGCTTTCAAACGAGTAGTCTTTCAGCAGGTCGATAGCCTGCAGGAAGCTGTTGTACGAGCGCGCCACGGTGCTTTGGGCGAACGCGACCGGGCAGCCATATTCATCCACCATGATCTCCACCAGTTCATCTTCACGCGCTTTCACGGCGTCGTGCAGCAACTGCAGCCAAATCATTCTTTGCTCGCGGGTGGAGAGACGCATTTGCGTAAAGGCTGCTTTTGCAGCGGCGATGGCGAGGCGGGTGTCTTCTTCGTCTGCCAGGCGAACCTGAGCTACGGGCTGTTCGCTGACCGGATGAATTAAGGTCAGCACCTCACTGCCGTGGGGCGTGACGTGCTGACCGTTAATATAGAGGGTGTCGATGGTTTTCATTTTTGCGCTCCAGCGGTTGTGTTTGACGCTTAAAGTGTCGTTGAACACGTCCGTTTTCCTGTAGCGCAATCCTGTTTGATGCTTGCACAATCCTGCAAATCAGGATTCAGATTGATGACAAACAGCCGAAAAACGTGGTTTTCGACTGTTTGGGGCAAACCAGAGAACATTATTCATTGTTTTTATTAGACCTGGGGTCGGACTTTTTAGAGCAATGAACTTTGTCAGCAGTCTCAATCCTGCAAAGCAGGATTATTTTTTCTTCTACTGTCTCTCGGCTATGGCCTGAAAGCGTTTCGCGCGTAGCCAGTCGTAGCACCAGTTATAAACCACGGTGTACGGCAGGAAGAACAGGAAGAAACCAATCTCTACCATCAGCGCCTGCAGCAGCGTGACGTTCAGCATCCACGCGGCGAGCGGCAGACCAATCAGAATAAAGCCCCCTTCAAAGCCCAGCGCGTGAGCAATGCGCAGCCCCATGCCACGCTTGCGTGACGGCGGGTAAAATTTATCAAACCCGGCGTTGTAAATAATGTTCCAGACCATCGCGACGGTGGACAGCATGATGGCCAGCGCCCCCATCTGGAACAGGGGTTTGTTCATCAGCCAGGCGGCGGTTGGCGCACAGATACCAATGGCGATGGCTTCGAAGCCGACGGCATGCACGATGCGCTCAGAAAGGCTTCTGTTGTTTTGCGATTTCATTTTGATGACTCCTTTTTCACAAGGCCGCCATTATCATCGTAATTATTGATATGATATAGCTAACAGCCATCGATAAAAGCGATAGTTTATGCGTTACTCTCCGGAATCACTGGAAGCCTTTTTGCAGGCCGTTGAAACGGGTTCTTTTTCCGCTGCAGCGCGTAAGCTGAAGAAGAGCCAGTCAACCATCAGCAGCGCCATTGCCAATCTGGAGGCAGATCTCGGCGTCACTCTGTTTGATCGCCACGCCAGACAGCCAACGCTCACCCCACATGGGCAGCGTGTTTTGCCCTATGTGCAGGCGATTTTTGCCGCCAGCGAGCGGCTGGATGAAGTGTCCGTCAGGCTGGCCGACAACGTCGAACCTCGCCTGACTTTTGTGCTTTCCGACATGTGGCAAACCGCCCACCATGAATCCATCCTGCAACAGTTTTCCGAGCGCTACCCGGACATCGAATTTGAGTGCATCATTGCCGAAGATGAAGACGTGATCGATAGTCTGCAGATTGGCCGCGCCCACGTCGGCGTGCTGCGGGTTCAGGCAAGTTACCCGCCGGATATCACCGTCGCCCGCCTCCAGGTCGGCGCAGAGATGACGATTTTTATCCATCGCGATCACCGGCTTGCAAAGCAGACCGAGGTGCGAATGGATGAGCTACATACCGTGCGGCAGCTGGTGCTTAAAACTTTTGTGCGTCCCGGCAAGGTCGCAGCGCGCGGTCCCGTCTGGTCGTCCCCCTCTTTACTGCTGCTGCTTGAGATGGCGGAGCAGGGATTCGGCTGGGGCATTTTGCCGAGCTGGCTGGTAGAACAGTTTGGGCACGGCGTGCTCAAGCCGCTCAATGTAGAAGGCTGGCCGCAGATGCTGGAAGTGGACGTCGCGTGGTCGAACAAAACGCCGCCCGGGCCGGCTGGCCGTTGGATGATTGACCGGCTGCGCGAGCGGCGGTAATAAATCGGCACACACTTGCGGTTGTCACTTCGTGCGCTTTCAGGTTAAAAAATTGTTTTCCAACCAACAGGATCCCGTAAATGAGCGCCATCACCACCCTTTTTGCCATTACCGCCACCGTCACGCTGGGCGCAATGAGCCCCGGCCCAAGTTTTGTTTATGTCGCCCAAAATGCCGTGGCCCGTTCCCGCGCACATGGACTGGTGACCGCGCTGGGTACCGGCGTCGGCGCGGCTGCATTTTCACTGATGGCGCTGCTGGGCCTGCAGGCTTTCCTGCTGGCGGTGCCGGTGGCATATACCGGGATCAAGATAGCCGGGGGGCTTTATCTGCTGTGGCTGGCTTATAAGATAATCAAACACTCGCGCGAGCCGCTGCACGTTGGCGCGGTGGGGAAAAGCGATAAAAGCATGATGGCGACCTTCCGCGACGGGCTATTCACTCAGTTGAGCAACCCGAAAACCGCCGTCGTGTTTGCCAGTATTTTTACCGCATTGCTTCCGCGCGAAATCCCGACCTTTTATTACGTCGTCCTGCCGGTGCTGTGCTTTGTGATTGATGCGGGATGGTATTCGATTGTCACGCTGGTGTTGTCTTCAGAGAAGCCGCGCAATGCCTACCTGCGCTTTAAAACCGTGATTGACCGCTTAGCGGGCGGCGTGATGGGGATTTTGGGGCTGAAACTGATTTTCTTCTCACGCTAAAAAACAGAAAGCCACCGCAGGCGGTGGCTCAGACAGAGAGGGATCAGTGAATCCCCAACCGGTGCGCATGGGAGATTTCTTCACGCAGCTCAAGGTGGGTTAAACCCAGCAGATCGGCAAACTCCAGCTTTAACTGCTGCAGGCGGATCAGGAATTGTGCGGGGGTTAACTGCTCTTGTTCGCGGCGGAGAAATTCAAACGCTAAGGTGGTTGGGGTTATCTCGGTGTCCATGGTAATCCTCTGTTTGGTTGTGAAATCAGGGCTATTGTACCACCAACGCACTGTGCAAAAAACAGCCAGACCGGCGTTTTCTGGCTGCAGAAACTTTTTACCTACATAACATCAGGACAGCTATATGTTTTCTAAGCATTATGAAGTTGATGCAAGCCATATCGATTTTCAGGGCGTGGTAGACGGCCTGTACTATCCGTTTTACATGGAGTGGACTCGCCACGCTTACATGCGTGAGGCGCTGGGTATTGATATTGAGGAAGAGTTCCGCCAGGGCAAACTTTATATGGTGCTGGAGTACTCGCTGCGCTTTCGTAAAAGCCTGCAAAAAGGCGATAGCGTCGAGGTTACCTGCCAACTTGAGCGGAACGAAAAACGCAACCGCGTGAACTTTGCCCAGCAGATCAAGGTCGACGGCGTGGTTTATGCCGAAGCAACGTTTGTGGCAACCTGCCTGGCTAACGGCCGCCCTTCCATGCCGGAAGCCGTGCTGAACGCGCTGGAACAACTCTAACTTGAATTAGCGAAGGGCCATCGCGCTCTTCGCTCCTCTTCCCAAAGCCTGCTTTCCCCCTCCCAAACATAAGTGTCTTTATTGATTTATGGTGATTCCACGCCCCTGTTCCTGCTACCCTCTGGCAAAAAAGTGAATAAGACTTAGGATCGCCTGCAATGCAAGAATTTACCCGGCCAGTTTTACAGCTGCCTAATAACGAAAAGAAACTACTGCTACACTCCTGCTGCGCGCCCTGCTCGGGCGAGGTCATGGAGGCCATACATGCGTCCGGCATCGAATACACCGTGTTCTTCTACAACCCGAATATTCATCCGCAGAAAGAGTACCTGCTGCGCAAGGACGAAAACATTCGCTTCGCGGAACAGCACGGCGTGCCGTTTATCGACGCGGATTACGATACCGATAACTGGTTTGAACGAGCGAAGGGAATGGAATGGGAGCCAGAGCGCGGCGTCAGATGCACGATGTGCTTCGATATGCGCTTTGAGCGCACCGCGCTGTACGCCCACGAAAACGGGTTTAACGTCATCAGCAGCTCGCTGGGCATTTCGCGCTGGAAGAACATGCAGCAGATTAACGACTGCGGCCATCGCGCCGCAGCGCCTTATGAAGGCATGAGCTACTGGGACTACAACTGGCGTAAACAGGGTGGCTCCGCACGGATGATTGAAATCAGCAAGCGCGAACAGTTTTACCAGCAGGAGTACTGCGGCTGCGTCTATTCCCTGCGCGACACCAACCTGCACCGAAAAGCCAATGACCGCCCGCTGATCAAAATTGGCAAGTTGTTCTACGGTAAAGACGACGAATCAACGGAAGCGTAACGCGAAGGGTGAAAATCCGGGAGCCTGCCGACATCGATCAGGCCCCGTAATTATTCAAAGTAACCCAGAAGCACCCTGCGTTTTCCCGAGCAGGTTAGAAGTTTATAGCCATCAACCCTGCACATTGCACGGATATATTCTGTTTGATTTTTAAGGCACTTAACGCAAATCAGGGCTTTGCAGTTTGCGTTAAGTGCGATTTCACTGCGGCTACATTAGTGAGTGCGCTTTCTTCAAGGTTATTCCCCCGCCAGGCCCCGGTTTTTCAGCATCGGCTCGCTGCGCGGATCGTGTCCTCGCCAGTCACGGTATAACGCTTCGAGATCGCTGCTGTTGCCGCGTGAAAGAATCGCCTGCCGGAAGCGCTGGCCGTTTTCAGCCGTGAGTCCGCCCTGCTCCACAAACCACTGATAGCCGTCGTCCGCCAGCATTTGCGTCCAGATATAGGCGTAATAACCCGCCGCGTAGCCGCCGCCAAAAATGTGGGCAAAATAGCTGCTGCGGTAGCGTGGCGGGACTTCTGCCAGATTAATATGTTCTTTTTCCAGCGCTTCGGCTTCAAAACGCGTCACGTCGTCAATTTCCGCGTCTGGCGGCAGGCTGTGCCAGTTCATATCCAGCAGCGCCGCCGCCAGCAGTTCGGTCATGTCGTAGCCTTTGTTGAACTGTGCGGAGCGGAACAGCTTGCCGCGCAGCGACTCGGGCATCGGTTCACCGGTCTGATAATGACGGGCGTAGTTGGCAAATACCTCGGGATGGCTCGCCCAGTGCTCGTTGATTTGGGAGGGGAATTCCACAAAATCTCGCGGCGTGTTGGTCCCTGAAAGACTCGCATAGCGCTGCGTAGCAAACAGGCCGTGCAGCGTATGGCCGAACTCGTGGAACAGCGTCACTACGTCATCCCAGGAAATCAGCGCGGCCTCGCCGGAAGCGGGTTTTGTATAGTTGCAGACGTTGTAGATAACCGGCATCGCGTCAAACAGCGTGGACTGTTCAACAAAATTCCCCATCCACGCCCCGCCGCCTTTGCTGTCGCGGGCAAAGAAATCGCCGTAAAACAGCGCCATACCACGGCCGTCTTTGTCGAATATTTCCCAGGTACGCACATCCGGGTGATAAGTCGGGATATCAAAACGCTCCACAAAACGCAGCCCGAAGAGCTTACTGGCGGCCCAGAAGACGCCGTTGGTCAGCACGCCGTTAAGTTCAAAGTAGGGTTTGATTTGCCCTTCGTCGAGATCGTACTTCGCGCTACGCACCTGTTCGGCATAGAACTGCCAGTCCCAGGCTGCTGCCTGGAAGCCCCCATCCTGAGCATCAATGACGTCCTGAATGTCTTTCAGCTCACGGCGGGCGCGCCCGGTTGCGGCAGGCACGATATTTCGCATAAAGCGCAGCGCCGCGTCAGGGGTTTTCGCCATCTGGTCGGCCATTTTCCATGCCGCGTAGTTTTTAAAGCCCAATAGCTTTGCCTGTTCGGCTCGCAGCCTGGCCAGACGAGCGACGATAGCGCGCGTATCGTTAGCGTCATTGCGCTGGGAACGCGTCCAGCCAGCCTCAAAAAGCGCTTCACGCGTTGCCCGGTGACTCAGGCTTTGTAGTGCAGGCTGCTGGGTGAAATTAAGCAGCGGAAGTAACCATTTTCCTTCGAGCCCTTTGTCGGCCGCAGCCTGAGCCGCCGCCGCAATTTCCGCACGGGTTAAACCCTTAAGCGCCTCAACGCTTTCAACGACCAGTCCGCCGGCCTTATCTGCCGCATGCAGGCGGTTATTAAACTGGCTGGTGAGCTGGGCGCTCTCTTTATTCAGCGCTTTCAGGCGGGTTTTGTCCTGCTCGCCGAGCGTAGCGCCCGCCAGCTTGAAATATTGCCAGGTAACTTCCACCAGCCGCAGGGATTCTGCATCAAGATTAAGATCGTGGCGCTGCTCATAAACGCTATTAAGACGAGAGAATAAGACGTCGTTCAGGCGAATTTCATCCGCCAGCTCGGCCAGTTCGGTGGAGAATTCTTCGTCCAGCTGCTGGAGGAAATCATTGGTGTGCGCCGAAGTCATCGCGTAGAAAACGGTGGTGACACGCCCGAGCATCGCGCCGGTTTTCTCCAGAGCCAGGTAAGTATTGTCAAACGTCGGGGCTGCCGGGTTACCGGCGATGGCGGCAACTTCTTCACGCTTGACTCGCTTACCTTCGTCGAAGGCCGGGCGGTAATGCTCGTGGGTGATCTCATCGAAATACGGCGCCTGATAAGGCAGTAAACTCAGCTGGAAAAACGGGTTGCTGTGCAACATCCTCTACTCCCGGTAACCTGAAATGTGGGTTAGTTATAGCGTATTTCGACACGTTTCTTAAAAGAAAACTAAGATTACCGTGGCCCGCTAGCGTGCTAAGGTAGTGCAGGACAAAAGCGTTGAGGAACAGAGAGATGATTGTACTGGTTACGGGTGCTACCGCGGGCTTTGGCGAAAGCATTACCCGCCGTTTCGTTAAAAATGGCCACAAGGTTATTGCCACCGGCCGCCGTCAGGAACGCCTGCTTGAGCTTAAAGAAGAGCTGGGCGACAACCTGCTTACGCTGCAGCTGGATGTACGCAACCGCGCCGCTATAGAAGAAGCGCTGGCTAGCCTGCCTGCCCAATGGCAGCAGATTGATATCCTGGTCAATAACGCCGGGCTGGCGTTGGGCATGGAGCCTGCGCATAAAGCCAACGTCGACGACTGGGAAAACATGATCGATACCAACAACAAGGGCCTGGTCTACATGACCCGCGCCGTGTTGCCGGGCATGGTCGAGCGTAATCGCGGCCATATTATCAATATCGGCTCTACGGCGGGTAGTTGGCCTTACGCCGGCGGTAACGTCTACGGCGCGACGAAAGCGTTTGTGCGTCAGTTTAGCCTCAACCTGCGTACCGACCTGCACAAAACCGCCGTTCGCGTGACCGATATCGAACCGGGCATGGTCGGCGGCACCGAGTTTTCCAACGTGCGCTTTAAAGGCGACGACGACAAAGCCGGGAAAACCTACGAAAATGCCAATGCGCTGACGCCTGAAGATGTCACCGAGGCCGTCTGGTGGGTGGCAACCCTACCGAAACACGTCAATATAAATACCCTGGAAATGATGCCGGTTAGCCAGACTTTCGCCGGGCTTAGCGTCCACCGAGAAGGGTAGTGCCAACCAACCCCGGGTAAAATGCCCGGGTTTACGTTTTAATAAGATTCGATGTCTAATTCGCACTCAACCTCTGAAGATAAAAAAACCATGCCACTTTCCCGAGAGATCAATCCCACTCAACCGGTAAACCAGCAAATTTATCATATTCTGCGGCGCGAAATTGTACGCTGCCAGATTGCCCCAGGCACCCCCCTTTCAGAGAAAGAGGTGTCCGTCCGTTTTGATGTATCACGTCAACCGGTACGGGAAGCGTTTATTAAGCTAGCGGAAACCGGGCTGGTGCAGGTTCGCCCTCAGCGTGGTACGTGGGTGAGTAAAATCTCCATCAGCCATGTAAAAAACGGCTGTTTTATTCGCGAAGCTATTGAACGTGCCGTCGTTAAACGTGCCGCCACAAAAGTGACCGACTCCGATCTGTACACGCTGGAGCACCTGCTCAACCAGCAGCGAGTGGCGATTAACGACAACCACATTGATGACTTTTTCTCTCTCGATGACAAATTTCATCAGCAGCTTGCGCTTATTGCCGACTGCAGCCTCGCATGGGAGACGGTTGAAAACATCAAAGCAACCATGGATCGCGTGCGCTATATGAGTCTCGACCATGTTTCCCCGCCGGCCATGCTGCTCGACCAGCATTATGCGATCTTTAACGCACTGAATGCGCATGATGAGACAGCGGTGGATAACGCTATGCACCTTCATCTGCACGAGATAAGCCAGTCGATATTGCTGATTCGCCAGGAGAACCAGGACTGGTTCAGCGAAGAGTAGTAAAGCGTCGCACTACGGTGACAGCGGGACGTTTAGCGCCCCGCTACGTGATTAATAACGCGAGACGGTCGTCTTCGCGCCATTTTCACACACTTCCAGATACAGTTCGGTTACCCGACTAACAAAACCGGCGTTAGCGGGTAAATCGCTCCCGAAAATCGTATTCAGCCCAAGCAGGGCCTTCACACGCGCTTCCCCTTCTGCGCTTTGCTCTACTGCAGATTTTATCGCCGGCAGTAACGGGTCACTGATTTCGATAGGCTCCCCCTGCTCGTCCACGCCGCCTACGTAGCGGATCCAGCCGGCGACACCCATCGCCAGCAAGTCATACCGGCTGCCGTTCAGGATATGCCAGCGAATTGCGTCCAGCCAGCGCTGAGGAAGCTTCTGGCTACCATCCATTGCAATTTGCCAGGTACGATGACGCAGCGCCGGGTTGGTGTAACGCTCAATAAGCGAGTCGGCATACTTTTCAAGATTAACGCCCTGCACTTTCAGCGTTGGAGCTTGTTCATTTAGCATCAGCGCCTGCGCCGTGCGGCGGTAGTTTTCATCCTGCATGCAGTCAGAAATATGCGGGTAACCGGCAAGATAACCCAGATAGGCCAGAAACGAGTGGCTGCCGTTGAGCATACGCAGCTTCATTTCTTCATATGGCAGCACGTCCTTAACCAACTCAGCCCCGGCTTTTTCCCATGCCGGGCGTCCAGCCACAAAGTTATCTTCAATTACCCACTGTCGGAAAGGCTCGCAGGCCACGGCGGCCGGGTCTGCAACGCCGGTTTGCTCCACAACCTGAGCCAGTGTTTCCGGGGTAACAGCCGGAACAATACGGTCAACCATGGTGGACGGGAAAGTCACATTAGCCGCAATCCAGTCGGCCAACGCTTCATCAAGTGCCCTGGCCCATGTCAGGATAACGTTACGGGTGACGTGACCGTTTTCCGGCATATTATCGCAGGACATCACGCTGAACGGTTTGAGCCCAGCCGCTTTACGTCGAGCCAACGCTTCGATTATCACACCGGGAGCTGACTGCGGCTGATGTGGCTTTTCCAGATCACGAAGATATAAAGGATGATCGGTCAGTAATTTGCCGGTCGCCGGGGAATGGCAATAGCCCTTTTCAGTAATTGTTAGAGAGACAATCGCGACCTCAGGCCGCATCAGAGCGGAAAATACCGCCTCAAGTCCGTCAACCTGGGCGTGAAGCGCTTCGGTAACTACGCCCACTATGCGGCATTGCCAGGCATCTGCGGACATTTCCGCTACGCTGTACAAATTTCCCTGCTGTTTTAAATCGGCAATTTGCTGTTCGCCACCGATCAAATTGATTTCACAATAACCCCAGTCGCTGCCGTGCTCATTCGCCAGAATATCGGCGTAAACAGCCTGGTGCGCACGGTGAAAAGCGCCAAAACCCAAATGCACGATACGAGGAACCAGCTTGTTACGATCGTAATCAGGGGTGATGGCTCGGGACCTAAGTAGTTTGTTTTCCATAATAGACTCACTGTTGGTATCGGTCAGATTATGCCGCGGACTCGCCGCGGCAATGTCGTTCGTTACTCGGTTTATGCACCGGGCTGCGATGTGGCAGGTTTCTCGGTCGGAGCTATGTTCGCTGAGTCGCTGAACCATAACTTGTCGTAGTGATAGCCCGTTAAATCTTCCACGACAGCTTTCGTCTCGGGCTGCACATCGCGCTTTTCACCGCCCGTTTTCAGCCGTTCAACCTCATCAACAAAAATTTTGTGCGTCCGCTTATTCAGGCGGAAGGTCAGAGCTTGCCAAAGCGCGAGCAGCAACAGTCCAGCAGTACCCACAAACAGCAGCCCTGCAATCATGTTGATTGCGCTCTCCGGTTGAACCTGACTGCCTTTTACAAATCCCCCCACCTGCAACAAAACACCAACAATGAAAGTGGCGATGGCAACGGTCGTTTTGCGGGAAAAGGTCATTACTGCGGCAAAGAGCCCTTCACGGCGCTGACGGGTGATCATCTCGTCGATATCAGGAATAAACGGGAATACGTTCCACGGCGTGAATTCGAGTACGCAGCGGCCAACCTGGTAAACGACAGCGAGTGCAATCAGCAACATCGCTTTGTTATCCGTCGGGAACAGATACACCATCAGTAAGCCAAGCAGGCAAAGCATCATTACGCTGTAGGCGAAGATATAGAGGCGGGATGGACCGTACTTGATGATAGCGACACCCGCAATCAGCGTAACCGGCAATCCTACGATACTCATAGAAAGCAAGGTGCCTGCAAGTGCAGAAGAAACATTCAGGCAGTAAACACAGAAGAAGACGAACACCGTGTTATAAAAATCCTTGCCGGTAAACGAGCAGAGATAAATGGCAAGGTGCTTTCTGAACGCCCGAACTTTCAGCGTTGAGAAATAATCCTTAAACAAATTAACCAGCGTAGTCACATTGCCCACGGCTGAAATTTCGTTGCCACTGTTCTCCAGTTCCGCCAGCATTTCCGGCGTCAGATCCCTTTCCCAGGTCACCTTCCACGAGATAAATACGCAAACCATAAATAGCACGGCAAACACCATACCGTTGATAAGATAGGCATTAGCGTCATTTTCCCCGAAATAGCTGATTAACAGCCCCGGAATAAACGTCGCCAGGAAGGTGCCTGTGGCAGAGAAGAACATACGGCAGGTGGAAAGCTTGGTACGTGAATTAAAGTCTCTGGTCATCTCTGACGGCAGCGTTTCCCATGGGATCAGTACCATAGCCGCGATAATTTCGAAGGCGAGGTACACCGTCAGATAAAACATAAAGCTCATGCCGTTTAGCCACAGTAGCGCGTAAACCAACATCAGCGGTGCGCCAATAAGTAAGAAGAAACGGCGACGGCCAAACTTCTTGCCCAGGTAGTGCTTATAGAAATGGTCGGTGAAGCTGCCCATAAACAGACTGACTATGGCATCCACAATTCTGGCAATCGCCACGATGGATGCAGCTTCTACGGGAGATAACCCAACAAAGGTGGTATAGAAAAACAGCAGCCATGCGCCAATGACCGTAAATGCACCACCGCCCATAATATCCGTGATACCGTATCCGATACTCACCGGAATCGTTATTTTCCTGTTTGCACGAGACATTCTATTTCCTTATATCCGGCGAAAATTAAAACTCGAAATACTTTTCGGCGTTGTCATGACAGATATTTCTCACCATCCTGGTCAGGATCGCTTTGTCTTCCGGGACTTCACCGCGCGTGACCCAGCCGCCGATGAGGTTGCAAAGAATACGTCGGAAATAATCGTGGCGAGTGTATGAGATAAAGCTGCGGGAGTCCGTCAACATGCCGATGAAATTGGTAAGCAGCCCCTGGTCGGCCAGGCAGTTAAGCTGGTTTTCCATGCCTCTTCGGGTGTCGTTAAACCACCAGCCTGAACCAAACTGAATCGGTGATTTAACGCCCTCCTCTCCCGACTGAAAATTAGCAATCGCTGAGGCAACCACGTCGTTGTAGCTGGCATTGAGGTTATAGACGATGGTTTTAGGCAGCGCCCCCGCCTGGGTCATCGCATCCAACAAGCCGTTGAGCCCCTGCGCCAGCTGACTTTGGTCACCAATGGAGTCAAAACCGGTGTTGATACCAACACGCTTCACCAGAGTGCTGTTGTTATTACGAATCGCGCCAAAATGCAGCTGCATCGCCCAGCCGCGGGCCTTATAGTGCCCCGCCAACATCAAGAAAACGGCGCCGGTAAACTGCGCGTTTTCCTCGTGTGTCAGCGTCTCTCCCGCTATTTTTTTGGTGAACAGTGAGTCGATGGTTGCCTGCGAGGCATATTGATACTGTATTTCGAGCGGGCCGTGATCGGAAATACGGCAACCATGTTCATGGAACCAGTCGATGCGCCCGGCCATTGCCTGAGACAACAAATCAAACGAGGTTATCCGGGTTTTACAGAGCTCGGAGAGCTTTGCAATAAAGGCAGTAAAGTATTGCGGGCGTGCCTCAAAAATGTCATCCGGGCGGAAGGTAGGCAATACCTTTGTGGTAAAGCCAGCGTCCTGCTGTAATAAGCGATGGTACGCCAGTGAGTCCAGCGGAGAGTCGGTCGTGCAGAGCGTTTCTACGTTGGAACGCGTGATTAAAGCACGTGGTTTAAAATCATCCTGCTGCAATACTTCATTGCAGGTCCGCATGATTTCACGCCAGTTTCGGCTACTGAGATTCTCTTCAATGCCAAAATAGTATTGCAGTTCAAGATGGGTCCAGTGGTAAAGCGGGTTACCAAAACTGGATTCCACCGTTTCTGCCCACACGCGAAACTTCTCTTCCGCGCTGGCGTTACCAGTAATATACTCTTCTCCAATGCCATTCGCTCGCATCGCCCGCCATTTATAATGGTCACCAGCCAACCACAGCTGAGTAATATTTTCGAACGCCTTATTTTCATAAATTTCTTTTGCGTCAAGGTGACAATGGTAATCAATTATCGGTAAATGCCTTGCGACATTCTGATAAAGTACACGTCCATGTTCGTTATCGATCATGAAAGCGTCATTAATAAATTTCATCTCGTTCCCTCTATTATTATCCCGCAGAGAACCAGGCCACTATTACGGCAACCTGGTTGCAGTATTAGTTGTTGCGGGCTACGTCCACCGGACGGCACTGACATTCAGCGGCATCTTCTTGAATACTGAGATCGCGATCTTTAACTTCGGGCATTAACACGGCGGCAACCAGTCCAATAATCGAATAAGTGATTAGCATGACGACAAGTGGCCACCAGGAACCCGTTGCATTGACGAATATACCCGCCAGCACCGGCCCAAAGCCCACGGCAACCAAACCACCGGCCTCTTTTGAAATAGCCATGCGTGTGAAACGGTTTCGGGCACCAAATATCTCCGCCATAGTGATATTCTCCAGTGCAAACAGTCCCAACACCGCGACATTATGAATAACAATAATACTGGCCATAATAGCGCTGACGCTCTGGCTCCTATCGATAATTATCGATAGCATTGGATAGGCAAGAAGGATCGCAGAAATATTGACGATAATATAAGGCACGCGGCGGCCAATCTTATCCGATAACCATCCAAGAAGAGGAATGGTGATGAAACCGATAATGGAGCTGATCATCAGGGCATCCGTCGGAATACTCTTATCAAACAGCAGCGTCTGCACCAGGTAGCCCGCAAGGAAGGTTTGAATCAGCCCGGAGTTTCCAGCCTGGCCAAAACGTAAACCGGTTGCCAGCCAGAATGACTTACTGGTAAACATTGCCCCCATGGAGTGGGTATTATCGTTCTCATTTCCTACCTTTGCCGTTTCGCCTTCATTAACCTTTTCAAAGACGGGACTTTCTTTGAGATTAATACGAAGCCAGATGGCAAAGATCATGACCACTGAGCTTGCCAGGAATGGAATTCGCCATCCCCACGCAACAAGCTGATCTTTCTCAAGGACGAAGAACATCATCGCCCAAATTGCCGTTGCCGATAACGTACCGCAGTTAGTCCCCATTGCGACCAGTGACGAAATAATCCCACGCCGTCCCTTAGGAGCATATTCAGCCAGCATTGTTCCGGCCCCGGAGATTTCAGCGCCAGCACCGAGCCCCTGGATAATACGCAAAACAACGAGTAATAATGGAGCAAAAATACCTATTTGCGCATACGTTGGCAATACGCCAATCAGGGTCGTACAGATACCCATCATAGTAATTGTAATAAATAACACTTTCTTACGGCCAATGGTGTCACCCATTCGACCGAATATAAACGCCCCGACAATTCGTGCAATATAACCCGCACCATAGGTTCCCATTGCCAATATTAACGCCATTGCGGCAGACTGCTCGGGGAAAAATATCTCATGGAACACTAATGCAGCGCCCAGAGAATAAAGCTGGAAATCCATAAACTCAAGTGCAGTACCAAGCCAACCGGAAACGGCGGCCTTGACAAGATCTGAAGTGCTTCTTTCCGATTGCTGATTATGTATTATGTTTGTCGTCATAATTATGATCTCTGCAATTTATTGTTGTAGGTACAGAAAATATATGAGTGCAGAAGCTATGATTTAGAATTTCAATAAGACCTTACAGCAGTGCTGCCCATCATTTTCGAAAGTATTCATAGCGTCAATAATCTGGAAATAATCAAATTGGTGGGTAATCAATTTTTCAGGGTGAATTTTCCTTTCGACCATCCAGCTAATCACCTGGGGGAAACGATTACTGTTCAGACGTGAGCTATAAATTGAGATCTCCTTACTGGTGATCCCCTGCTGGCTGATAACGCAGGGCGCATCTGAGAAGCCCAGGATGCCAATTCGAGCGGCTGGCGAGGCCAGGCGGATTGCCTCCGGTAAAATCGAGGGGTGGCAGGCAGCATCAATAATCACCGTGGGGCGAATCCCAAGCCGGGCCAGTTCATCAGCCAGATCGAGGCTGGAATTATTGATTATTCGGTCTGCACCGTTTGCTTTAGCCATTTGCAGGCGCTCATCAATACGATTGACAACAATCACTTCTTTTACGCCATAAACGCCGCGCAAAGCCTGAATGGACGTTAGCCCCATCGGTCCAGCACCGTAGATCAACGCAGTGTCCAGCGGGCCCGGTTTCAGCTGATTGCAGATATTCGCCGCAATGGTAAATGGCTCTATCATCGTGGCTTCACTATCGTGAATAACATCCGGTACAACGTGAGCATTCTTAGCCGGCAGCGTTACATATTCACTAAAGCCGCCGTCCCGATGCACCCCGATAACCTGGAGTTCAGAGCATACATTCGGCCGCCCGACTGAACACGGATAGCAATGCCCGCAGCTGACCACAGGATCGCCAACAATACGCTCACCAATGCGCTCAACAGCAACGCCTGTGCCTACGGCATCAATACACCCTAAAAACTCATGCCCAATAACGCGGGGGTATTTAGCAAAAGGATTATGTCCTCGCCAAATATGCAGGTCGGATCCGCAAATACCCGCGCTGATAACACGAATACGAACTTCCCCTGCCTGTGGCTGCGGTATTTCACGCTCCTCAATAACCAGGTCATTAGGCGCTCTGACAGTAATAGATTTCATTATATTTACTCCGGTGATTTTCCCTGAAAAACAGCGGGTGTGCTTTCACCCGCAGCTCAATGTGTTCGCTATGACTGAAATCTCCATACAGAAAGGCACTACGCATGACGAAACGGAATAATTTCAGTTACCAGTTCCAGAGCGTTCCGTCTTCCAGACGTGCTACCGGGAGATAAGCCGGTTCGTAGGGATATTTAGCCGCGAGCTTTTCGTCGAACTCGATACCTAGCCCAGGTTTCTCGCCAGGGTGCATCAGCCCTTTATCGAACGTCCAGCTATGCGGGAAGACTTCCAGCATCTGCTCGGAATACCCCATATATTCCTGCACGCCGAAATTTGGCACCCAGAGATCGAAGTGCAGCGCGGCGGCCATACAAACCGGTGACAAATCAGAGGGGCCGTGAGAGCCGGTGCGAACCTGGTAGAGAGAGGCAAAATCAGCAATACGGCGCATGCCGGTAATACCGCCCGCATGGGTGATGGTGGTACGGATGTAATCGATGAGCTGCTCTTCAATAAGCTGCTTGCAGTCCCAGATGCTGTTAAACACTTCACCGACGGCAATCGGCGTCACCGTATGCTGGCGGATCAGGCGGAAGCATTCCTGGTTCTCCGCTGGCGTCGGATCTTCCATCCAGAACAGACGGTAATCTTCAATGCTCTTACCAAACCGCGCCGCTTCGATCGGCGTAAGGCGGTGGTGCATGTCGTGCAGCAGATGCTCGTCAAAGCCGAACGCCGAACGAACCGCATCGAACAGCGTTGGCGTAAAGTCGAGGTATTTTTCGGTGGACCACAGCTGCTCTTCCGGCCAGTCTCCTTTCGTCGCAGGTTCATAAGCCTGCCCTTTCCCTTTTGCCATACCATAGGTGGTTTTCATGCCCGGTACGCCACACTGCACGCGAATGGCCTTAAAACCCATCTCTTTATGGCGAGCGTAGTCGTCCAGTACTTCATCAATGGAATGACCGGTTGTATGGCAGTAGACCATTACGCCTTCACGAGAGGCCCCGCCTAACAACTGGTAAAGCGGCATTCCGGCTGCTTTTGCTTTGATATCCCAAAGTGCCATATCAATGGCCGAGATGGCGGACATGGTGACCGGGCCACGGCGCCAATACGCCCCTTTATAGAAAAACTGCCAGATATCTTCGATTCGGTGCGCGTCACGCCCAACGAGCTGCGGGCAGAGATGATCTTTAAGATAAGACGCTACCGACAACTCGCGACCGTTAAGCGTAGCGTCGCCCAGACCCGTTAATCCGTCATCCGTGGTGATTTTCAACGTAACAAAGTTACGTCCAGGACAAGTGACAAATACCTCAGCCTTTACGATTTTCATTCATTGTTTCCTTACGGCAAATTGCTACAACGGTAAATATTCGTGCAGAAGTTACTCCCCAATTAACTACCATACAAGTATGCAAATGTCGATAATCGTAGATAAGTCACATTTAAAATGTGACTTTATGAAACGGTTACAATTTGAATGAGAGAAAAATCAGGCAGGAAAAAACACAGGAAAATCAGGCCCGGCCCCAACCGGCAACGATAATTAGCATACCGCAGAACGCAATGACTGCCCCCGTCCAGTCATAGACGCTGAGCTTTACGCCATCCACAATTCTCAGCCACAGCAGCGCGGTAACCACATAAACGCCGCCGTAGGCCGCATAGACTCGTCCGCTAGCTGCCGGGTGCAGCGTCAGGAGCCAGACAAATATCGCCAGTGACAGCGCGGCAGGAAGCAATAATAGCGGTGAACCATTGCGCTTCAGCCATAGCCACGGCAGGAAACAGCCAATAATTTCCGCCAGTGCGGTAGCAAAAAACAGCAGGGTTGTTTTGATCATATTGTCTTTTATTCAGTAATAATGGTGTCCATGAGCGGCGTAATTAGGCGCCCACTAAGCCCAATGATATGATTAGTTTCGTTAAACCTAAAAGGAAATCACAATGAACTCAATCCTTCGTAAGTCTCTGTCATGGATGCCGTTAGCCTTGCTGGGTGCCGCATTCATGGTTTCCGTACCGGTTCAGGCAGACACCAACTTTGTCGTTGTCCAGCCGGGTTCCGGGAACGCCGTCGGCGGCCAGGAAAATTCACTGACCCGCCAGCGTGCGGCGGAAGAAAAAGAACAGTGGAACGACACCCGTACCTTGCGCCATAAGATCAACCGCCACAACGAAAAAGTGTTCGACCGTGAGTCTGCACGCGGTGATAAAAACTGGGATAAACAGGATGCCGCACAGGACAATTTTGATAAATGCCAGCAGAGTGCAAATGTGAACGTTTACTGGGAACCAAATACCTTGCGTTGCCTGGATCGTCGCACCGGCCGCGTAGCTAATCCATAATTAAACCTGTCCAAACGAGGCTTCTGCCCGCAGTCGCCTCCCTATCATCCGCGCAAGGATTTGCTATGAGTCATGAACTGTCTATCAGACTTCGCCCACTTGAGCGCGAAGACCTCCGCTTTGTCCATCAGCTGGATAATAACGCCAGCGTGATGCGCTACTGGTTTGAAGAGCCTTACGAGGCATTCGTTGAGCTTTCCGACCTGTATGACAAACACATCCACGATCAGAGTGAACGCCGTTTTGTGATCGACTGCAACGGCGTGAACGCCGGGCTGGTGGAGCTGGTAGAAATCGATCATATTCACCGCCGGGCTGAGTTTCAGATAATCATCACCCCGGAGTTTCAGGGCAAGGGGCTCGCTTCTCGCGCCGCCAAGCTGGCGATGGATTACGGTTTTACCGTGCTCAATCTCTACAAGCTCTACCTGATTGTCGATAAAGAGAATGAGAAAGCGGTACATATTTACAAAAAGCTGGGCTTTATCGTCGAAGGCGAGCTGATTCACGAATTCTTCATTAACGGTCAGTACCGCGATGCCATTCGCATGTGCATTTTCCAGCATCAGTTCCTGGCGCAGAAAGCGCCTGAAAACACCCTGCTAAAACCAACCGCTCAGTAACAATTGCGCCCCGGCGCAGGTGAACCACATTCCTGATGCATGTTCACCTGCCGCCGCATGAAACCTCCACGACAGCGGCTTGTCCTCCTTTTCCCGTTTCGCTTATTTTCCAGCCAGTCGGACGCGTTTTCCCGGCAAACCGATCAATCAGAACTAAAATAATAGGGTCGTATAATTTTGCGTTTAAAAGGTAACGGCTATCAAATTCGTAGGCCCATTCAGATATTAATTATCGATCGTACAGACTATCGTTAGCGGGCATACATATAACGGAGAGCAAAATGAGCAATTCTACTGACTTACACGACGCTTCCTCAGCGGGCGCAGGAAAGTGCCCATTTCACCACGGCCAGAGCACGGATATCGCCGGCGAGGGAACCAGCAATCAGGACTGGTGGCCGCATCAACTGCGCGTCGACCTGTTGAACCAACACTCCAACCGCTCTAACCCACTGGACGGCAACTTCAGCTACCGCAAAGAATTCAGCAAACTCGATTACTACGCCCTGAAAGGCGACATCAAAGCGGTGTTAACGGATTCTCAGTCCTGGTGGCCTGCAGACTGGGGCAGCTATATTGGTCTCTTCATCCGCATGGCGTGGCACAGCGCAGGAACCTATCGTTCCCGCGACGGCCGCGGTGGCTCCGGACGTGGTCAACAGCGTTTTGCTCCTCTTAACTCATGGCCAGATAACGTCAGCCTTGATAAATCCCGCCGTCTGCTGTGGCCTGTTAAACAAAAATATGGCCAGAAAATTTCCTGGGCTGACCTGATTATTCTTGCCGGCAACGTGGCGCTGGAAAATGCGGGCTTCCGTACCTTTGGCTTCGGTGCCGGTCGTGAAGACGTGTGGGAACCAGACCTTGATGTTAACTGGGGCAGCGAGAAAGAGTGGCTTGAGCACCGCCATCCGGAATCGCTGGCTCAGGCACCGCTTGGCGCCACCGAAATGGGCCTGATTTACGTGAACCCGGAAGGCCCCGAGCACAGCGGTGACCCGCTTTCAGCAGCGCCTGCTATTCGTGCCACCTTTGGTAACATGGGTATGGACGACGAAGAGATCGTCGCGCTGATTGCCGGGGGCCACACTTTAGGTAAAACGCACGGCTCTGCCGCCGCCACCCACGTGGGTGCCGATCCGGAAGCTTCACCGCTCGAAGCACAGGGCCTTGGCTGGGCAAACAGCTACAACAGCGGCGTAGGCACAGATGCCATCACTTCCGGTCTGGAGGTGGTCTGGACGCAAACGCCAACCCAGTGGAGCAACTACTTCTTTGAAAACCTGTTCGGCTATGACTGGGTGCAAACCCGCAGCCCGGCAGGCGCTATTCAGTTTGAGGCGACCAACGGCCCGGATATCATTCCCGATCCTTTTGACCCGTCCAAAAAACGCAAACCAACGATGCTGGTGACCGATCTTACGCTGCGCTTCGACCCGGAGTTCGAGAAGATTTCTCGCCGCTTCCTGAACGACCCGCAGGCCTTCAACGAAGCCTTCGCCCGCGCCTGGTATAAACTGACGCATCGCGATATGGGGCCAAAAGCGCGCTACATCGGGCCGGAGGTGCCAAAAGAAGATCTGATTTGGCAGGATCCGTTACCGCAAGCCACGCACGCCCCGTCCAGCGCGGATATTGAAGCTCTGAAGCAAACTATTGCTGACTCTGGCCTGTCCGTCAGCGAACTGGTGTCTGTCGCGTGGGCTTCAGCCTCAACCTTCCGTGGCGGCGACAAACGCGGCGGCGCGAACGGTGCCCGACTGGCTCTCGCGCCACAGCGTGGCTGGGAAGTCAACGCCGTTGCGGCTCGCGCCCTGCCGGTGCTGGAAGCCATTCAAAAGGCCTCCGGTAAAGCATCTCTGGCCGATGTTATCGTGCTGGCCGGCGTGGTGGGTATTGAGAAGGCCAGCCACAGCAAAGTGCCGTTTACGCCGGGTCGCGTTGACGCCACTCAGGAGCAGACCGACATCGAATCCTTTGAGCTGCTGAAACCGGCCGCCGATGGCTTCAGAAACTACCGCCGTGTCGCCAATGCCACGTCGACCGAAGCACTGCTGATCGACAAAGCGCAGCAGCTGACGCTGACCGCGCCTGAGCTGACGGTGCTGATCGGCGGTTTGCGTGCGCTTGGGATTAACTACGATGAAAGCCAGCACGGCGTGCTGACCTCTCGTCCGGGCGAGCTGACGAATGATTTCTTCGTCAATCTGCTGGATATGCGCACCGAGTGGAAAGCCGTTGACGGCGGCAGCGAACTGTTTGAGGGCCGCGATCGCCTCAGCGGTGAAGTGAAATACACCGGCACCCGCGCCGATCTAGTCTTCGGTTCTAACGCGGTACTGCGCTCGCTTGCGGAAGTCTATGCCAGCCAGGATGCAGAAGAGAAATTCACCAAAGACTTTATTGCCGCGTGGACGAAAGTCATGAACCTTGACCGTTTCGACCTGCAGCAATAAACAAAAGGAGGCTTTTAGCCTCCTGTTTTTTCTCTCAATAAGGGAAGGTATTACGCCTTCCCTTTTTACTGCTTATTCTTCGCCGAAGTGGATCACGGTGCGAATTGATTTGCCTTCGTGCATCAGATCAAAGGCCTCGTTGATCTTATCCAGCGGCATACGGTGAGTGATGAACGGATCGAGATTAATCTTGCCCGCCATGGCATCTTCCACCATGCCCGGCAGCTGTGTGCGCCCCTTCACGCCACCAAACGCTGAGCCCCGCCATACGCGGCCGGTAACCAGCTGGAATGGGCGAGTTTTAATTTCCTGACCCGCACCGGCCACGCCGATAATCACGCTCTCTCCCCAGCCTTTGTGGCAGCATTCCAGCGCGGATCGCATCACGTTCACGTTGCCGATGCATTCGAAGCTGTAATCAACCCCGCCGTCCGTCAGCTCAACGATCACGTCCTGAATTGGCTTCTCGTGATCTTTCGGGTTGATACAGTCGGTCGCGCCCATTTCGCGGGCGAGGGTAAATTTCTCAGGGTTGGTATCAATGGCAATAATGCGCCCGGCTTTTGCCTGCACCGCGCCCTGAATGACCGCCAGGCCGATACCACCGAGGCCAAATACCGCAACGGTATCGCCTTCTTTAACCTTCGCCGTGTTGTGAACTGCGCCAATACCTGTCGTTACGCCGCAGCCAAGCAGACAGACTTTGTCCAGCGGCGCCTGAGGATTTACCTTCGCCAGGGAGATCTCCGCCACAACGGTGTATTCACTGAAGGTGCTGGTACCCATGTAGTGATAAATGGGCTCGCCCTTGTAGGAGAAGCGGGTCGTGCCATCCGGCATCAGTCCTTTCCCCTGTGTGGCGCGAACCGCCTGACAAAGGTTCGTTTTGCCGGATTTACAGAACTTACACTCGCGGCATTCTGCGGTGTAAAGCGGAATGACGTGATCGCCCGGCTTCAGGCTGGTCACGCCCTCGCCCACTTCAACCACGATACCGCCGCCTTCGTGGCCCAGTACCGCCGGGAACACGCCTTCCGGATCGTCGCCGGAGAGCGTAAAAGCATCGGTATGGCAGACGCCGGTGTGGGTGATTTTCACCAACACTTCACCTTTTTGCGGTGGCGCAACGTCGATTTCAACAATTTCTAAAGGTTTACCCGGCCCAAAGGCCACCGCAGCACGTGATTTCATCGTTTTCTTCCTTTTGGTGAGGGTGTTTTTATTTTAGATAAGAACGTAGCAAAGCCCCGACTTCCGCCATGCGCAGCGCGCGCTGCTCTTCAGACGTGTCGCCGGTGACCAGCTCATCTTTAAGGTGAATTTCCATCATTTCGCCCATCAGGCCGTTTGCTGCGCCGCGAACGGCCGCGATCTGCTGCAAAATAGCGAGACAAGGCTCGCCGTTTTCCAGCGCGCGCTCCAGCGCTTCCGTCTGCCCACGAATGCGCCTGACACGGGTCAAAATGCGTTTTTTGTCTTCCGGAGAGTGTGGCATAGCCGCCCCTTTATACTGTAGGGGGGTATAGTACCGTAATCTTTAGGCTATTGATAATCTTATATTTTATATAATTATCAGCCACTTAAAAGTAACCACAAACAGACATCTGGGGACATATACAGTCATTGACATGCCCCCAAATCTGCCCAGCGTTTTTCTACGTTAAGCGCGGCCGCATTCGCGATCTATGGTGAGCTGTGAAATCCACGCCGGTTTGAACGGTCCTGGAGTCTGACGCTCAGTGGAACCAAAACTCACGTTAAGAAAGTAGTGAACTTCCTCTGGATGGACCGGTATATGTAGAGTAAAAGCTCAAACATGCTGAAATTCCTTCTGAAATATATTTCCCTAAGGGACAATGATTGGGCATGTACGACTTCCCGGACAACGTCGGGGATAATTTAATATACTATATGACTCAGGCATTTAATAATCTGCGCTCACGCCAGAAAGCATAACTACAGGTTATAATAATTAACGCAGAAACCAAAGTGTGTGAGTTCCAGTACATAATTCCTATCTGAGGGACAATGGTATTTTGAAAACCTCCAGAATAAGGAGGTTCATTACTTATTTTAAACGTAACAAACCATATTATTATTACAAGTATAAACCGGCCAAACAGCCATGCAATAAAAGGCAACAGTATAATATACACCCCCCCAAGTTTCTTATTGGAACTCAATAAGATGAAGCACATCAATGGTATCAAAGCTGGTATTATACCTGTTGCCCATGTTACTATTAGTTGCCAGACAGGAATATTCCATTGAGTTAAAACATTCCACCACAAAGTAACATCGGACGGGAATGTTCTATAAAGCAATAAAAAACTGACAGCCCCCCAAATTATCGCTGATTTCAACGTGTTATTTATCAATCTGCTATCCTCCATTATTTCTATAGTCCTTTTGTGGCTTAGTGCCACATTTCACCGTCAGTACCGATCCCTCGTCAATAAACCGGCATGCCAGGCCCCTGAGCATCAAAGGCTTTTATCAGTTGGATCACTGTTGACTGGTTGGTACCCTTACGTAACCATAAAGTCGTATAAAGCATAAAAATGTACCTTAAATCGAATGTCGGACAATTTGCATCCATTATTGCAAACTTAGAGGTTATAGATGAATTTATATTTTATCTAATTATCGATTGGTTGTGGAAAATTAAAGCCTGCACATACGATACACGCCCGGCCTTATTGTGACATCGAGACAGGTGAGGCTCTTCTGCCCCCGCCGAATGAACTGTTCAGGCGATCGATCTCACTGAAAAGCACCATCAGATCGTTGCTGTCCAGCCCAATCAGCTCAAGCTCGTGAACCAGTGACTGCAGGAGCAACTGCTTGCGGGCATCAGGCGAACCAGAGGACAACGCCGCTTCAATCAGCACGAAATTAGCACTCCGCGGGCGTTCAAGGTCAGGATATGTTGGGTCCACATAAAACGAATCGTCGTCGAGACTCATAAAGCGCTGGAACAGATCGTTATGGGGGTAGCCGGTTGTGACTGTGGCAGCGTGAATGGCAGCCGAAATTCTTTTTTTATCTAACGTACCGGTGCTTCGCAGCGTGACAGTAAATACAGGCATGGTCTGGCTCCTCAGGATAGTAAAAAGAGTCTACTGCCTTCCGCTCTTATAGATAGCCTGAAAACTGTTTCGCGCTGTAACCAGGCTGATGACTCCCGCGGCTTCTGCATACTTCACTTTTTTATCCCACCACCACATCACAAACCAACTCAACAGCCCCGCTTTTCAGCACCTTTTGCGTGACTGGCTTAAGGTTCAACACCTTACTCACCGGCAGCAGCGGTATCCCCGCCCCGATAACGACCGGGATCTGGGTGATAAACAGGCGCTGCAGCTCGTCGGCTTCTGCAAACAGGGCGGCGGTTTTGCCTCCGCCGACCAGCCAGACGTCTTTGCCTTTGGCGGCCATACGCGCCTGCGCCGCAACCATGGAGGCAGCGCCCTGCACCAGGGTGATGTTTTTCCCCTCAGGAATGGAGAGCGAACGATGCGTGACGATAAATGCCGGAACGTTGGCATAAGGCCAGGCCTCTGGCGAATTTTCGAGGATCCAGCTGTAGGTTTCAGCCCCCATGATCACCGCCCCGACGGTCCGATAGAAATCATCGTATGGCGTCGCGTCATCCCCCAGCGGGAAGGCCATTAACCAGTCCAGCTTGTGGTCGCTGTCGGCAATGTAACCATCCAGCGTCACGGCTACGTAATAGACCAAATCTGCCATCCTTTTCCCTCTCAGTCAGACAATTATGCGCCTGATAATACAGGGATAAAAATACATCGCCACTGCCAGTTTTAGGCTTGCATTTCTTCATCCCCTCGCGCCTGGCGGCGTATCACCTGCGGCGGCTGGCCGTAGGCACGAAGGAACGCGCGGCGCATTCTGTCGCGCTCGCCAAACCCGGTTTGCCGGGCAACTTCGTCGATGGAACGGGCGCTGGTTTCAAGCAGCATGCGGGCGGACTCAAGGCGCAAATGCTCTATCGCCCGCGCGGGCGACTGCCCGGTTTCTGCCTGAAAACTGCGGCTAAACTGCCGGGGCGATAAACTGGCCACCGCGGCCAGTTCCTCAACGCTGAGCGCGTTTTCCAAATGGGCACGGGCGTAAGTCATCACTTTCTGAATACGGTCCGATTTTGGCTCCAGCTCAAGCAGGGAAGAAAACTGCGACTGGCCGCCGGAGCGGCGATGATAGAGCACCAACTTTCGGGCTATAGTACGAGCGATATCCGGCCCCAGGTCGTCTTCAATCAGCGCCAAAGCCAGATCGATGGCTGCCGTCATGCCTGCTGAAGTCCAGTAAGGCCCGTCGCAAATAAAAATCTTGTCTTCTTCCACGCTGATACCAGGAAAACGCTGCTGTAGCGCGCGCGCGTACATCCAGTGCGTGGTGGCTCGCCTGCCCTCCAGCAATCCGGCTTCGGCCAATAAAAATGTCCCCAGGCAGGCGGCGGCTACGCGACGCGCATAGGCCGCCGCCTGGCGAACAAACTCGATGGTCGCGGGAGAAGCCTGTTCCATGGTGGCGCCGAACAGCAGGAGATCGTACTGCGTATCGGCCATTGACTCGGTCACCACGTCAAACCCTGCCGATGTAGGCACCCTGCCGCCGTGCTCTGACAGCAAATGCAGCTCATAAACCGGCTCGCTCGCCATCAGGTTAGCGACTTCAAACGCCGTGATGACGGCAAATCCCATGGTGGAATAACCGGGAGTCACGACAAAACCTACTTTCTGCATGATAAGCACCGCCGCATTTAATGATGTCATAAAAAGACGGTTATATGACATTTAAGACAAAAAAAGCCAGTGTTAATGTTGCTTTCGTCAATTACCCCCCTTTTCAGGAGTCACACAATGAGCAACGCATCTAAAGGCACCGCCCTGGTCACAGGCGCATCCGGCGGCATCGGCGCAGTCTACGCTGCCCGTCTCGCTAAACGCGGCTATGACCTGATTCTGGTCGCCCGCAATACCGATCGCCTGAACCAGGTTGCCCGACGCATTCGCGAGGAAAGCGGGCAAGCGGTTGAGGTCGTCACTGCCGATCTGGGTAACGCGGCAGAACTGCTTCAGCTCGAAACGCGGCTAAAAAACGACACGTCTATTTCGTTGCTGGTTAACAACGCTGGCTTCGGCTCAAAAGAAAGCGTACTGGAAGCCAGCGTGGATGAAATGACGGCGATGATAGACCTCAACGTTACCGCTTTAACCCGCCTGACCTATGCGGCAGCCCCGGCGATGGCAGCCCGGAAACACGGCACCATCATCAATATCGCCTCGATTGTGGCCATCGCGCCTGAATTGCTGAACGGCGTTTACGGCGCCAGCAAAGCTTATGTGCTGGCATTGAGCCACTCTTTGCAGCATGAACTGGCGGGATCCGGCGTGCGTATTCAGGCCGTGTTGCCAGGC
Source organism: Cedecea sp. (assembly GCF_036500665.1). Classification (NCBI taxonomy): domain Bacteria; kingdom Pseudomonadati; phylum Pseudomonadota; class Gammaproteobacteria; order Enterobacterales; family Enterobacteriaceae; genus Cedecea; species Cedecea sp. The sequence continues at coordinate 10,907 of NZ_DASYBS010000102.1, read as the reverse complement.
GCAACCGCCACGGACTTCTGGAACATCGCCGGCGTTGGCGGCCATGAAAACCTGCCGCAAAGCTGGGTGATGAGCACCGAAGATATGGTCGATGCCTCACTGGTCGGCCTTGACGCCGGTGAGAAAGTCACTATCCCTGCATTACAAGCAGGCAGCGACTGGGATAACTGGGAAGCCGAACGCCGGGCGATTAGCACCCGCCTGAGCGCAGCCCAACCAGCCCCGCGTTACGCCAGATAACCTTACGCACTATTTTATCCCGCAAGATGCCGCCTTCCGGCGGCATTATCGCTACGATCAATGAGATCGGCAGCGCATAGCATAACCTTACCAATTAAATACAAATGATAATGAGTATCATTTGATCGCTTTGTTTGTTAACATCCCGCCCGCTATACATCATCGATATCAATATAAACAGCCAGTGAAGGCTACCTCCGGGCAAAAGATATGCGTAAAAAATTGATCCTTGCGTCTTTGACAGCGTTAGCCAGCCTGGGCCTCAGCGCCTGCAGCCAAACCACTCACACTCCTCCAGCGGCCAGCCAGGTCGCGATGACTCGCGGGCAAATCATTGATTTGCACAGCGGCGAAATGCTCACCGATCGGCAGCTGCTGGTAAAGCTCGCTGGCGCTCAACGGCTTATCGTCGGCGAAAAACACGATAACGCCGAACATCATCAGATTGAGCTCTGGCTGATGCAAAACCTGCAGCGGGAACGCCCGCAGGGCAGCGTGCTGCTGGAGATGCTGACGGCTGGCCAGCAGCCACGCGTCACCAGGGTTAAAAGCTGGCTGAAGGAAGACCCGCTGGTGCGGGATAGCCATATCCAGGAACTGCTTAGCTGGCAAAAAGGCTGGCCGTGGGAGATGTACGGCGGCGTTGTCACCGAGGCGCTTCGTGCCCCTTACCCTCTGCTCAATGCGAATATCAACCGCGACGAGATAATGCGTCTTTATAAAGAGCCGCATTTCCCTGAAGGCAAACTTTCGACGGCCCCTGCCGTGCAGGCCGCGCTGACGGAGACCATTATTGCGATGCACGAGGGGAATATTGAAGGCCAGCAGCTGACAGCGATGCTGGCGATTCAGCAGCAGCGTGACCGCTATATGGCGCAACAATTGCTGAATGCCCCCGCTCCGGCGCTGTTGATTGCCGGCGGCTACCACGCGTCTAAAAGCTTCGGCGTTCCGCTGCATATGGAAGATCTCTCCCCTTCATCACGGCCGGTTGTGCTGATGCTGGCGGAAAAAGGCATGAACGTCACCGAGGCTCAGGCTGATTACGTCTGGTTTGTCGCCCCGGCCGCCGCAAAACGGTAAGCCGGGAATGACAGATACATTTTATGCGCATCCGACAAGCGGAAAAGGCGTGTGGTTTACCGTTTCTTTGCTCCTGCACGGCCTGCTTTTTTTAGCCCTGATTTGGCAGGCAACGGAGGTGCAGCCTGCCTTACAGCCTGCACCCGCCGTGATGCTGCAGTGGTCGGATAACATCGAAGCACCGGCCTCGAAGCAGCCGCTTCCCGTGGGGATTACACAGCAGGAGTCTGCGGCCGCAGAGGAAAAACAGCAGGCCGAAGACAATCAGCAGAGGCCGCTGCCGGAGGATAAAAACGCGGTGATTGAAGTCACCCGGCAGAAAAAAGCTGCCGAAGGCGAGAAGAAGAAACCGCGTCCGCCGCGCAACGTCAGGGAGCAAACCAGCGACAATAGCCAGGCGTCCGTCTCGACCAATGCCGCGCCTCAGGCCAGCGTTGTTTCATCCCGCATTGCCGCGCCGTACAACAGCGATGCCGCGAAACAAAACAGCCTTGAAGACTCCTGGGAGAGCCGCGTAAAAGGCCATCTTAACCGCTTTAAACGCTACCCTGCTGACGCCCGCAAGCGCGCCCGCACGGGCATCTCGGTCGTGACGTTTACCGTGAACGCTGCGGGAGAGGTTATTGGAAGTTCGCTGAGCAGCTCGTCGGGAACACGCTCGCTTGACCGCGAAGCGATTGAGGTTTTAGAGCGCGCCCGGCCGCTGCCCAAACCACCCACCGAACGCTTAAAGGGAGGCGTTTATAGCGTGATGATGCCAATAAACTTTGACCTGACGGAGCTGGGCCGAAGCTAGCGCTACGCTCCCCGCTACCTGAATTTTATTTTTATGCTGACTATTTCGGCAGGGCGCCCTGTCGCCTGACGCTAAGGACGTATTATGGAAAAACTATGGAAAGCTACGCCGCTGTTCATCGCCTGTTCGCTTTACGCGAGCTGCGCTGCCGCCGACATGCCCCGGCCGCCCGCTACGGAAAAAATCCCCCACGAGCTGATTGAACATGGCGATATCCGCGTGGATAACTATTTTTGGCTCAGGGACGACAGCCGCAGTGACGCAAAGGTACTGCGTCACCTGGAAGATGAAAATAACTATGCCCGTCAGGCTCTCCAGCCCGCCACTGAATTAACGGAGAAGTTGTATCAGGAGATGGTCGCGCGGATGAGCCCGGAAAATCGCTCGGTCCCCTTCCAGCGCAATGGCTACCTCTATCAGGACGTTTACCTGGCCGGGCAGGATTATGCCGTCAGCCAGCGCCAGCCAGCAGGAAGTAAAAACGAATGGCAGACGCTGGTTGACGGGAATCAACGCGCCAAAGGCCATGCCTATTATCAGCTAAGCGGCCTGGTAGTCAGCCAGGATAACCAGATGATGGCTATCGCGGAAGACACCGCCGGTCGCCGCCAATACCGCCTCTCGCTACGTGATTTACAAAGCGGAAAATGGCTCGCCGAAACTATCGACAACACCTCCGGGAATATGGTCTGGTCAAACGATGGTCACTATCTGTTCTACGTGCGCAACGATCCCCAAACGCTGGTGCCCTCGCAGGTCTGGCGGCACCGGCCAGGGACGCCGGTGACAGAAGATAAATTAGTCTATCAGGAGAAAGATGGCGGCTTTTATCTCGGCCTCTCCCGCTCCTCGTCCGATCGTTATTTGATTATCACGCTCAGCGCCAGCACGTCGTCAGAAGTACGCCTGCTGGATGCCGACAGGCCGGAAGCGCCGCCGGTGCTGTTCGCCGTTCGCAGCCCCGGAATTGAGTATTATCTCGATCATTTTGGCGACGATTTCTACCTGCGCGCAAATCAGGAAAGTGCCAATTTCGGGCTGTATAAAAGCCACGCCCCGGGTGACAAATGGCGGCCCGTTGTCGCGCCTCAACCTGGGAAAATGGTGGAAGGGTTCACCCTGTTTAAAGACTGGCTGGTGGTGGCTGAACGCCAGGACGGGCTGAGCCAGATCCGCAAGATTCACTGGCTGAACCACGGTGAGCAAACGCTGAAATTCGATGATGCCAGCTATATGGCCTGGCTCGGCTACAACCCGGATCCACAGTCCGGCAAGCTGCGCTACGGTTACTCCTCGATGACGACCCCAACCAGCACTTACGAATGGGATTTAGCCAGCGGGGAACGTACCCTGCTTAAACGGCAGGAGGTGAATAACACCGACCCGCAGGACTACCATAGCGAACGGATTTGGACCACGGCACGCGACGGCGTGAAGGTGCCCGTTTCGCTGGTCTATAACAAAAAAATGTTCAAACCGGGCCACAGCCCGCTGCTGGTGTATGGCTACGGCGCTTACGGAATGAGCATGGATCCGGCCTTCAGCGCCAACCGCCTGAGCCTGCTGGATCGCGGGTTTGTCTTTGCTATCGTTCACGTGCGCGGCGGCGGCGAGCTGGGCCAGCAGTGGTATCAGCAGGGGAAACTGGAGAACAAGCAGAACAGCTTCAACGATTTTCTTGATGCCACGCATAGCCTGGTTAAACAGGGCTTCGGCCAGGCCGGCAGGCTCTATGCCATGGGCGGAAGCGCGGGCGGCCTGCTGGTTGGCAACGTCATCAACCAGCAGCCGGCCCTCTTTAACGCCGTGGTCGCGCAGGTGCCGTTTGTGGATGTGGTGACAACCATGCTGGACGAATCACTGCCGCTCACGGTGGGCGAATATGACGAATGGGGTAACCCACACCGGAAAGCAGACTATCTGCGACTCAAATCCTGGAGCCCGTACGACAACGTGAAGCCTTCGCACTACCCTAACCTGCTAGTCACCAGCGGCCTCAATGACTCGCAGGTGCAGTATTGGGAACCCGCCAAATGGGTCGCTAAGCTGCGGGAAAACCAGCAAGGCCCCGGCAAAATACTTCTGCTGACCGATATGCAGGCCGGGCATGGCGGTAAATCAGGCCGAATAAAACGCCTGGAAAATACCGCGCTGGAATACAGTTTTATTCTGGAGGCAGATAAACAGCGCTAACCGGAAACCCCTCCCTTATCGGGGAGGGTTCGTTAAAGCGACATAATTATAAAAATAACTTTTATTTTATTACGATACTTCAAGGACACGTATGAACGTAAATAAACTGGCCGTTGCCCTCGGCTCGGGCATGCTATTGCTCAGCGCCAGCGGGGCGGCACAAGAAAATAATGATAAAAGCAGCGGAGATAAAAAAGGCTCGGCGGTATTTAGCCCGCTTAACGTTTCCGCCGGGAATATCACCAGCGAACAAGAAGCGCTGGAAAAACCTGGCGCCACCAGCTCTCGCTCCACGGGAAAAAACCTGCAGTCCCTGGACGCCACGCTGCGGAGCATGCCCGGCACCTATACCCAAATCGATCCCGGTCAGGGCACGGTGAGCGTCAATATTCGCGGCATGAGCGGCTTTGGCCGGGTTAACACCATGGTAGACGGAATTACCCAAAGCTTTTACGGCACCACCACGTCAGGCACAACCGTTCACGGCTCCACCAACAACCAGGCCGGCGTGCTCATCGATCCTAACTTTTTGGTCGGCGTGGACGTCACGCGCGGTGACAGCAGCGGCTCGGCGGGGATTAACGCCCTGGCGGGAAGCGCAAATATGCGCACCCTTGGCGTGGATGACGTTATTTTTAAGGGCAATGATTACGGACTGAGATCGCGATTCTCGGTAGGCAGCAACGGTATCGGGCGCAGCGGAATGATTGCCGCCGCAGGGAAAACCGACGCCTTCACCGATACCGGGAGCTTCGGCGCCATGGCCGCCATCAGCGGCAGCTCTATTTATTCGAATTTCTCCAACGGCTCCGGCATTAATAGCGAAGAGTTTGGTTATGATAAATTCATGAAGCAGAACCCGAAGTCCCAGCTTTATAAAATGGACATCAAGCCCGATGAATTTAATAGCTTTGAGCTGTCTGCCCGAACTTATGAAAATAAGTTTTCGCGCCGCGACATCACCAGCGACGATTATTATATTAAATACCACTACGCCCCGTTCTCTGAGCTGATTGATTTTAACGTCACGGCCAGCACCAGCCGTGGCAATCAGAAATACCGCGATGAGTCGCTGTACACCTTTTACAGCACGTCCGCGCAAAACCGTTCCGATGCGCTGGACATAAGCAACGTCAGCCGTTTCAGCCTGGGTGATAATGACCTGGCGTTTACGCTGGGCGGCAAGCTGATGCGCACCCGCTACACCAAGCTCATTAATTCCGCCGCAGGCGATGAGAAAACCAACCAGGAGTCGATCGAAAACAATCCGTTCGCCCCTTCCGGGCGGCAGGATATTTCGGCGTTATATACCGGGCTGCAGGTGAAGCGCGGTATCTGGCAGGCAGACTTGAACCTCAACTACACGCAAAACAGAATCACCGGTCACAAGCCGCCCTGTGACGAACGCGTTATCTGCGTCCCGCAGGGAAGTTACGACGTCGATGAGCGAGAAAGCGGCTTTAACCCGTCGGCCCAGCTGTCGGCTCAGGTCACCCCCTGGCTTCAGCCGTTTGTCGGCTACAGTAAGTCGATGCGTGCGCCAAATATTCAGGAGATGTTTTTCTCCAACTCCGGCGGGGCTTCCATGAACCCCTTCTTAAAGCCTGAACTCGCCGAAACCTGGCAGGTCGGTTTTAATATCGACACCAAAGACCTTATCGCTAAGCAAGATTCGTTGCGCTTTAAAATGCTGGGCTATCGCAGCAGGATCCAGAACTATATTTTCAGCGAATCTTACCAGGTCTGCTCCAGCGGGAGAAAATGCAGCATGTCCGAGGTCATTGGCAACGACTGGGCGGACATGAGCGACGACTACAGCGACAATATGTACATCTACGTGAACTCTGCCACCGGCGTCACCGCCCAGGGCGTTGAGCTGGAGATGGACTACGACGCAGGGTTCGCCTTCACCCGTCTCTCCTTCAGCCAGCAGCTAACCGACCAGCCAACGTCCATCGCCAGCACCTACTTCGGCGCCGGAGATATGACCGAGCTGCCAAGAAAATATATGACGCTGGATGCCGGGGTGCGTTTCTTCGATGAATCGCTGACCCTCGGGACGATCGTCAAATACACCGGGAAAGCCCGCCGGCTGTCGCCTGATTTTGAAACCGATGAGCATACGGGCGCCATCATTAAAGAGGATTTGCCGCAGATCCCGACGATTATCGATCTCTACGGCACCTACGAGGTGAACCGCAATCTGATGCTGAAGCTGACGGTGCAAAACCTGATGAACCGGGATTACTCAGAGGCGCTGAACAAGCTCAATATGATGCCTGGGCCGGGCGATGATGCGAGCCGGGCCAATACCGCACGCGGCAGAACCTGGATCTTTGGCGGCGAAGTTCGCTTCTGATCGTCCCCCCATCGCCCGGAAGCATCCGGGCGATGTACGTTTAGCGGTACTTCATGTGCCGCAAATCCTCAATCAGCTCTGGGCCAACGGGCCGCCAGCCCGTTTTCTGCTGCGTCTCAAGGCTTGAGGCCGACATATCATGCGCGGCAAAGTTAGCGAGCCAGCCAAAATGGTCGCTGGCTTTGTCGGCGTCAATGCTGCACACCGGTACGCCAAGCCCCTGGCCAATTACCTCCGCAATCTCTTTAGTGGTGATACCCTCTTCCGCCACGGCGTTGTATCGCTCGCCCGCCATTCCTCTTTCTACCGCCAGAACATAAAGACGCACCGCGTCGCTCACGTGTACCGCCGACCAGCGGTTTTTGCCCTCTCCGATATAAGCCGCCACGCCCTTCTCCCTCGCCAGTTCAATCAGCGGAGTGATAAGCCCTTGCCTGACGGTGTCATGCACCTGCGGCAGGCGAACAAACGAGGCGTTAACGCCCCGCTCAAGCAGGCTTACTCCAGCGATTTCCGTGACTTTGCGCGGATTCGGCGTCAGGACGTTATAGCCCGCTTCAGTCGCTGGTTTGCCCGGTTCCGTTGCCCCCATAGCCACAAAAGAGGTGATGACCATAGGCCGCGATGACCCCGCCAGCGCGTCCCCCATCGCACCAATCACTTTGCCGTCAGCCTCGCAGTTGGCGACAAACGTAGAAAAGTCGTGATTAAAAGCGGTGTGAATTACAGCGTCCGCAAGATCCGCCCCATGCTGCAGGCTGGCCAGGTCATCCAGATCGCCAAAATGTGCTTTCGCTCCCCATGACTTCAGAGCCGCAGCCCCGAGTTCGGATCGCGTTAGCCCCAGCACCTGATGCCCCGCCGCGAGCAGCTGTTGAACGATGGCCGAGCCAAGAAAACCGGTCGCCCCGGTAACAAAAATACGCATAGTCTTTATCCCAAACCGTAACCAAGGACTGAGTTGCCGCCCGACGGGATTTACTGTAAACAGAGGGCAGAATACGAACAATGTTCAAAAGTCGCCATTTTTGGTCTTATCGTCCGGAGTTGATATGGATCCGCTGTCTGAACTGCTTTCCCTGCTTAAACCCCAGAGCTATGCCTCGGGCGGCGTTGCTCTGCACGAAACGATGGCAATCCAGTGGCCTGAGCATGCCGGTATTAAATGTTATGCCGTGGTTTCCGGGCGCTGCTGGCTCACCGTTGAGGGGATGAACGAGCCGCTGCTGCTGCAGGCCGGAGACGGTTATCTTCTGCCGCCCGGGCCACCGTTTTGCCTGGCGACTGAACCTGACGCCACGCCGGTGGACTTCTATACCCTGCGCGAGGCTGGAAAGCTGGGGCCAGATGTTGTCCCCGGCCAGCAGGAAAACTGCTTCCTCGTCGGCGGCCATTTTGTGCTGAGCGGGGAAGCGGCCGACCTGCTGCTGAGCTCTCTGCCGCCGGTGGTCTGTATCCAGCACCCGGAAAGCAAAGCGGCGATGCGCTGGGCGCTGGATCAAATGACTGACGAAGTGCGTAATCCCCGGCCCGGCAGCGCGCTGATAACCCAGCAGCTGGCGTGGATGATGCTTATCCAGGCGCTGAGGCTGCACTTAACCCACCAGCCCGCGGTCGGCTGGCTTTATGCTCTGGCGGATAAACAGCTGAGCCTCGCCCTGACCTGCATGCATAAAGATCCCGCGTTTGGCTGGACGCTTGAAAAACTGGCAGAACATGTGGGGATGTCACGATCGGCTTTTGCTGCACGGTTTAAAGCGGTGACGGGCGCATCCGCTATCGACTACCTGACGCGCTGGCGAATGATGCTGGCCTGCGACAGGCTGCGCCAGTCAGGAGATTCACTGGCGCGTATTGCAGCGGATTTAGGCTACGAGTCGGAAAGTGCGTTCGGGAAAGCGTTCAAGCGGGTGATGGGCTGCTCGCCCCGGCAGTATTCAAAAAATTAGCGGCTGCACGGCACACCGGAGCAACCGCTGCCGGGAGATTATTCTCGCTCTCGCTTGCCCGGCATCATTCGCAGCAGCGTATTGTCCTTCCAGACGTAATGGTGGAACAGCGCGCCAACGGCGTGAATGCCGATAACGAAATAGCCGGTATTGGCGATAAGTTCATGCCAGGACTTGATGCTGAACTCCAGGTCTTCGTCCGGCACCGCCGCCACCGGCATTTGTAGGCCAAAAGCGACCCACTCACTCCCGCGATAGTACATCGTCAAAAAGCCCAGCACCGGCAGCGCAATAAACATCAGATAGACAATCGTGTGGACCAGGTGGGAGATACCGATAACCGCCGGATGCGGCTTCGGCACAATGGGAGGTGCGCGGAACTTAATGCGAACCAGCAGACGAGCGACCATCAACACCAGCACAGAAATCCCACAGGTGAAATGGATAGAATTGATGAGCGGCCGGTAGCTACGTGGCGCAAATCCACGCAGTTCCATGGCGCAGTACGCTCCGACAACCAGCAAAAAGACCAGCCAGTGGAGCGAAATCTGTAACGAGGTATATTTAGTGCGCATGAATGACCCTGCCCTGAAATAACGTTAAATGCGAGGATAACGAAGAAACATTAAAAGAGCATTAACATCAACGTATTATGGACGTTAATTTGTTTCAGCGTGTAATTTTTTAGCCTTAACGGTGTTCAGGGCAAAGCCCGAGGTTTACAGCCCGCGTTCGCGGATCATTGCGCTCAGCGCCATATCCTGCTGGAGAGCGTGCCAGGCGGCCATCACCTGCGGCGGAATATCAACGTGAACGATGAAGTCTCGCCCCTGTGGACCATAGCCGGTTGCATCGTCACGCAGGCGAGGAATTTCACCCAGCGCCAGCGATACATAGCGCTCCAGCGGCCACAGGCCCTCAGCCTCTCCGGCAAAAACGGTGCCCTGCTCGCCTGCAATTAACTCCGGCACTACGCCCGGCCAGCTCAGCCATTCAGGTGCCTGCGCATCACCTTGCCAGACTCGGGAGAAGGCCGCGACGGTGCGGCGCTGCATGGTCGGGTCCTGAACAATCAACACGCGCGTTGGGCTCAGGCCCAGTTCGGCCATCTTAGCCACGCTAAAGCGCGCGTTTTCGCCGCAGTTGGTCGATTTCTCTTCGAGGATGATTTTTTCGTTTGGGACTTTCCAGAACTGGTGGGCAATATCCTTAAGGATTGCCGCTTCGGAACGCCCGGTAGTGGGAATGCTGTTATAACGAGGATGACGGGCTATTTCGGCGTAGAGATACGTCGTGGAATGGCCTATTCCGCCGGCGATCAGCAGCGTTTTTTCACCGTTAGCGGCAAACTCGCAGGCGGCGTCAATGGTTGGCATCACGGCATTACCGGCCAGGATAATCAGCTCGGCATCCTGAGCCTGCGGCGCACCTGTAAAATCGCTTTGCGCCAGCCATTGTCCAAGAGTGTTAATGGCCTGGATAGTGGGTTTACTCAGGGTTGGGGATGTCATCATCAGCTGGTCCCTCCATGTTAAAAACCAGTGTCTAGCCTAACCCGGTCAATCCGCCGGGCCTATCAGATGCCGCTGAAAAGGCTCAATCAGACGGAAAGCGACTTTTGCAGCAGCAGGCGGTGCTCGTTTGGGGTGCCCTTTTGCTCAAGCTCTACCAGCTGGTAGCCGTTTTTGAGCAGCATCATCAGCATGCCACGGAACTTGTTGCGGGTTTTCACGGTAAGCGTGCGGTAGCCCTGTTCCATCGCCCATTTTTCCTGCTCAACCAGTAAAGCCTGAGCGACGCCGTCCCGTCTGAACTCGGGTAAAACGCCGCCCAGCCAGCTGTAAAATTCTGTTTCGCTCAGCGCATAGCCAAGCTTGAACCCGGCTGGAGTGTCATTAACGCAGGCGATGAGCTGGCTGGTCTGGCGACTGGAGAGCCGCGCCTGAAGATCCGCCACGCTTCGGCAATCTTCAAACTCCGGTAAACGATGATAAAGCTCGAGGATCTCCGTGAGAGAGGCTTGCCGCACGGTAAGCCCGGTATCCTGGAAGGTCATCCCCCGATAAGGTTTTTCCCTGCAGGCCGCCAGGCGGCTGGCTAAATCCCCCACGTGCAGCTCTAGCTGGTGGTTATCGGGGTCAAGAAAGTTGAACCGCCCCGGTTTTCCGGGAGAGTGTTTTGTCTGTGAACTCAGGCTGCCAGATCCTTATTCCCGATGGAAGCGTACCAGGCCTTTTCCGCTTCTGCCGGTGGGATATGACCCAGCCGTTCCAGTAACCGTTTGTTG
>NZ_DASYBS010000101.1:0-1871 GCF_036500665.1 Cedecea sp. | reverse complement strand
ATCCTGGATGCCTTTAACGTTTTTATGCTCCCGCCCGGGAAGCGACCGAAGCCGGACTCCTGAGCGCAATACGATTTCTCGGGCGGCGTCTGCATTTTCCCATGGGGGATTACCTTGGGATGCCGTTCAGCACCTTCTCGGGGTTTCTTCATGACGAAGTGGAGGCGGTAAACCGTGGCCGGAATCAGTCAAAACCTTAAGGCCGTCATTACCTTCGGCGGCAACATCGACAGCTCCTGGGGGCGCTCCGCCGGGAGCCTGCAAAAAAGCCTGAAAGACGTCGGGAAGCAGTCGGCAAAGCTGACGGCCGACCAGACTAAACTGGCTGCTGAAATCAGGCGGGCAAAACTGGCTGGCGACAGTCTGGGCGATTTGAAACGCCGGTATGCCGACGTTTCGCGTGAAATCCGTAAAACCGAAGCGGAGCAGAAAAGGCTGAATGTGCAGCTGCAGAAGGCGCAGCGTTTTGAGTCGTTTAAGGGGATGGGGAGGGGACTGTTTCGCCGTGGGCTGGGTGTCGCCGGACAGCCGGGTGGTATGGTTGCCCCCGGGCTTGCCATTGGCGGCGGTGGTATGGTGGCTACCGCCCTGGGGTCGCTGATTGCCCCGGCCGCGGCGAATGCGGAAACCGCCCGGCGTGCCAGTGTGGCAAAAAGCTATGGCGTTGACGCCCCGACGTTTAACGCGTGGGATTCCCTGGCGAAACAGTACGACATGAACGGGGAGAACATCGGTGACCTGTTTGAAGAGTATCTGCACAAGTCCGGGGAGTACAAACACACCGGTAAGCAGAGCGCGCTGCAGGACGCGTTCGATACCCTGGGATTTAAAGCCGGAGATTTTGCCGGGCTCAGCGATATCAGGCAGTTCGATAAAATTATTGAGCATGCCCTGAGTCTGCAGGACGAGTCAAAAGCCTCCTTCGCGCTGGATTCGCTGTTCGGCGGTGAGGCCAGCAAGATGCTGATGCTGATTAAGCAGTCGGGCAAAAGTTATCGTGACCTGATGGACGAACAGCGCCGCTATAACCTGGTGACGAAAGAGGGGGCGGACGGCGCGATAGCCGGCAATAAAGCCGTTACCGATTTGCGCACGGTATTCACCTCCGCCGTGGCGGAAATCTCCGGCCAGTTAGGCAATGAACTTGCGCCGGATATTCGCAGGCTGACGGATGACCTGGCCGGCTGGTTTAAAGGCGGCGGAATTCAACGTATCGCCGGCTTTCTGAAAAACGATTTGTACCCCGGCGTGCTGACGTTCGGGCAGGGGATCGTGTTTGTCGGGAAGATTGTTTACGCCCTGGCAAAAAAACTCACCTGGCTGCTGCCGGATGAACGGGGCGATCAGCGTAACGTTCTGAAGTCCCTGGCCATGACCGGCTCCCCGGATATTGCCCGGCAAACTGCAAAGGGTAACGGGCAAAGTGAGTGGTTTGAGCAGCAGCTGAAAGACCATCCTGACCTGCCTCAAACGATTAAAAAAGCGTACACGGATACTCACGGTTTCTTTAAAGACGATACAGATGCGTTTAATAAAGAACTGGATAACTATCTGGGTCCGGAGCAACAGGGCGGTGCTCCAGGCTGGGGGGATATGCTTAACAAAAATTCCGCACCGTCCGATAACCCTTCGTTCGGCGGGGCATGGAATGCCCTGCTCCGGAAAACGGATGAAGCCGATAATGTGAGCCAGAGCCGCCTGCTCACCGATAACCGTAAATTTGAGTACCACTTCACGATTAACGGCGCGTCGGGCCAGAACGAGCAGGGTATCGCTGACGGCATCAACAATCTCACGAAAACCAGCCCGGCCTTCACCGGGAATAATTCGATGCTGGATGGAGGAGCGCCCTGGTGAGTGAAATTATTCCG
>NZ_DASYBS010000100.1:0-15239 GCF_036500665.1 Cedecea sp. | reverse complement strand
GGTCCCACCTGACCCCATGCCGAACTCAGAAGTGAAACGCCGTAGCGCCGATGGTAGTGTGGGGTCTCCCCATGCGAGAGTAGGGAACTGCCAGGCATCAAATAAAACAGAAAACCTCAGCCTGACGGCTGGGGTTTTTTGCTTTTTACAGATTAAAAAACGCCGCAAGCGGCATCTTTTCAGCTCGTTATTGCTGTTTTATCCATTCATAGATGAAATCAGCAATCCCTTCTGCATTATTAATATCCAATACGGGTACGGAAATGGTCAAAGGTACGTTACTGGCTACAGCGATAACACAGGGATCGATCTCTAATTCTTCCGCTTTATGACCCGTTTCCTGTCTGAACAGCAGGATTTTTGCCACCGGCTCGTGTTTGAAACCCTCGACAAGAATAAGATCCAACCTGCTGCTGTCCATCCTTGAGGCAAGGTAATGTAGATCCAGGTCAGGTATTTCGGGCGTTTCCGTCATTAGTGCCCAACGCTTCTGGCTGGCGACGATGGTTTGCGCTGCGCCAGCTTTGCGTAGCTCATAGCTATCCTTACCCGGTTTATCCACATCCATATCATGATGCGTATGTTTGATAAGTCCTGGCCTGATGCCTTTCTCCAGTAAAAGTGGGATCAGCTGCTTCAGTAACGTGGTTTTTCCTGTACCGCTCCAGGCCGCAATAGCCAATAAAGGCGCTACTATCCTTTTTTCTGCCATCGTGAAAGCTCTTCAAGAGTATTTATGTTGGTGAAACAGTCTGCCTGGCCATCAAAAGAGACTGCATGCCCGCCTGTGCTCAATAAAAACTGCATCACTCGTCTTTCGCCTGAGTGCAAATATTCTGTTAGCGGCAGACAAAGGGAACGATGAAGTAGTGCAACGCCAGGGTGATCCCGTTGGCCGTCATTTATCCAGGTTGCCGGCGCATTTTCACGCGCCTGCCAGAGTCTTGATGCCAGATCTTCGGGTATATTAGGGGTGTCGCAAGGGCAGAATAACAGCCACTCGCTTTCCGTTTGTTCTATAACGGCTAACATACCGGCCAGCGGCCCCTGATAATCACTCATTGAATCCTGGATAACCGGAGCGCCACTTCGCTGATAGATCTCGAGGTTTCTGTTGGCGCTGATGACAACATCGCCTACCTGTAGCTTTAATGCGTTGAGGACGTGCTGGAAAAGTGGCTGGCCGTTAAGCAAGGCTAATCCCTTATCGCTGCCGCCCATTCTGCTTCCCCGGCCGCCGGCCAGCACAACGCCGGTTACCTCTGTTAATCGCTGCACGAATATCGCCTCTTTTAATGTGGGTTTGAGCCTGCTAACGTGTTGCCTCTCGCATGTGATAAGGAACACCAACATGAAATGTAAGCGTCTCAACGAACTTCTTGAACTGCTTCAGCCTGCATGGCAGAAAGATCCAGATCTTAACCTGATACAATTCTTGCAGAAACTGGCCAGCGAGTCAGGTTATAGCGGCGAACTTACCGATCTCACCGATGATGTACTGATCTATCACCTGAAAATGCGTGATTCTGCAAAAGATGATGCCATTCCTGGTCTTAAAAAAGACTATGAGGAAGACTTCAAAACGGCCCTGCTGCGCGCCCGTGGCGTGATTAAAGAGTAAAAGCTTGTAAGTCGAGACACTTAAGCGGTTTTGAAATGTTATCCTCAAGTATTCGTATTTACTTCCGGTTGCCGGGATGACAGACAGCGCCTTTAATTTCCAGACTCTACATCCGGATACCATTCTTGATGCTCTTTTTGAACAGGGTATTCGGGTGGATTCGGGGCTAACGCCGTTAAACAGTTTTGAAAACCGCGTATATCAGTTCCAGGATGAAGATCGCCAACGCTTTGTGGTGAAATTTTACCGCCCACATCGCTGGTCCTCGGCGCAAATTGAAGAAGAACATCAATTTGCGCTGGAATTGCAGGCAGACGAGGTGCCTTTGGCGGCTCCTTTGTGTTTTGCCGGGAAGACACTCCTGCAGCATCAGGGCTTTATGTTTGCCGTCTTCCCAAGTCTGGGAGGGCGACAATATGAAACCGATAACCTCGATCAGATGGAGTGGGTTGGCCGCTACCTTGGTCGCATTCATCAAACGGGTCGTCAAAGCCTCTTTCAGTATCGTCCCACTATTGGGCTGGATGAGTATCTTTTCCAACCGCGCGCACTATTTGAACATAGCCAACTGATTCCCAGAGTGCTTAAGAAAGATTTTTTGGTAGCGACAGATGCGCTGATCGAGGAAGTGAAGCGTACCTGGAATACTGATTTTGAAGCGTTGCGCCTGCATGGAGACTGTCATCCAGGCAACATTCTCTGGCGTGACGAGCCCTTGTTTGTCGATTTGGATGATGCCCGTAATGGCCCGGCCGTGCAGGATATCTGGATGTTGCTCAACGGTGATAAAGCCGAACAGCGCATGCAGCTAGAAACCATCATTGAAGCTTACGAAGAGTTTTCGTCATTTGATATCGGTGAATTAACCCTGATTGAACCGTTACGCGCCATGCGCATTGTTTATTATCTCGCGTGGCTAATGCGACGCTGGGATGATCCCGCATTCCCCCGAAATTTCCCTTGGTTTAGTGAAGAGGATTTCTGGAGAAGACAGACTGCAACCTTTACAGAGCAGGTCCGGGTTCTACGTGAACCTCCATTACAATTAACGCCAATGTATTAATAGTAAAATTCAGGAGAGAGTTGATTATGAAGAAGATTTGGCTGGCGCTGGCGGGCATGATCCTGGCATTTAGCGCTTCTGCTGCACAGTTTACCGACGGTAAACAGTACGTAACCCTGGATAAGCCGGTTGCGGGGGAACCCCAGGTATTAGAATTTTTCTCATTCTACTGCCCGCACTGCTACCAGTTCGAACAGGTTCTCCATGTTTCTGATAACGTGAAGAAAAAACTGCCAGAAGGCACCAAAATGACGAAGTACCACGTTGAGTTCCTTGGCCCACTGGGCAAAGATCTGACTCAGGCGTGGGCGGTAGCGATGGCGCTGGGCGTGGAAGATAAAATCACCTCCCCAATGTTTGAAGCCGTGCAGAAAACCCAGACCGTGCAGAACGACGCAGACATCCGCAAAGTATTTATCGATGCAGGCGTGAAGCCGGAAGAGTACGATGCGGCCTGGAACAGCTTCGTGGTCAAATCTCTGGTTGCTCAGCAAGAGAAAGCGGCAGCCGATCTTCAGCTGCAGGGCGTACCGGTCATGTATGTTAACGGCAAATATCAGCTGAACATGCAGGGGATGGATACCAGCAGCATGGATATCTTCGTGCAGCAGTATGCTGACACGGTGAAATTCCTGGTTGAGAAGAAATAATATAAAAAAGCCGGTCATTGACCGGCTTTTTTGTCCCCTCCGTGCAGCGCTGTCAGCTGTTTATCTTTCTCATTCCACAGCGTATTCAACCAGAGCTGGAAGCGGCGCTTAAAGTTCTTATCGTTCACGTAATCCCCATGCAATTCTTCGGTTATAGGCACCAGAGAGACCCGCACAACAATTTTAGTCATTTTCCCGGTGAGCATATCGTAGAAGGGCAGGCGGTCATTCTCCGGATAGCACAGCGTGACGTTCAGCATCTTATCGAACTGTTGCCCTAATACATTCATCGCCATTGCAATGCCGGCCGCTTTTGGAGGTAACAGATACTGAAATGGTGAGCGAGTCTGAACCTGTTTCTCAGCGGTGAAGCGCGAACCCTCAACAAAATTCACAATAGTGGTCGGGTGAGCGCGAAATTTCATACAGGAACGGCGAGTCGTTTCGACATCTTTGCCGCGACGCTCCGGATGGCGCAGCAAATAAGCGCGTGAATAGCGCTTCATAAACGGCATATCCAGCGCCCAACAGGCCAGTCCCATAAAAGGAACCCAGGCGAGCTGCTGTTTAAGAAAGTATTTGTTCATGGGGATGTGTTTACGGAATAGCACGCAAAGAATCACGATATCTGCCCAGCTTTGATGGTTACAGATTAACAAATACCAGTTCTTCTTATTCAGGCCATCTAACCCCTTCACATCCCATTTTAAAAAAGGGTTGAGGCGCAGCAGTAAGGCGAGCCCTTCACACCAGCAGTACATCATGAAATCAGCAAACACGGAGATCGAGCGCCAGATAACCGGAACGGGCAACAGTAGCTTAACGATCCCGGCCATAATAATAGGTACAGAGCAGGCGATCGTGACCAGAATAGTCAGTGCAACACTTAACACCAGTGTGATCGCGGCGAGTAATCTCGACATAGGTAATTTTTTAGCAGGTTAGAGTGTATGGGGCGCTGGTATTAACGGCAATAAGAGGTCGATTTTATCAGAAAACCCATTACGGCGACTCGCCAAATGAGCAGGATTTTAAGGAATAGCATTTACAGGCAGGACAGAGACTCGTCATTTATCACGCGGCTGAGTATATATCCACATCAAACGATCGGTTGTTAATTCAGTATTGCTAAACTAAAACTCCGTTAACTTACTGAAATGAAAATATATTTAATATGCTGATAGAGATAATAATTTCGTAAAATTAGTTGGTTAAAAAAATATACACAAAGTTATCCACAGAATTGATCTTGCGCAGGATCTCCCGATCCTGGAATTCTTTTCAGCATATTGCTCCCAATAGTTCATGTTTTTGCCCAGGCTATGGCATCCTTGAACAATAAATTAATCACAGGCATGGAACGGAACACTATGGTCCAGATCGCAGACAACCCGCTTATCCTCGTTGATGGCTCCTCCTACCTTTACCGGGCATACCATGCCTTCCCACCGCTGACGAACAGCCGTGGTGAGCCAACGGGGGCGATGTACGGCGTGCTGAACATGCTGCGTAGCCTGATTTTGCAATATCAACCTACGCATGCTGCCGTGGTGTTTGATGCCAAAGGCAAAACGTTCCGTGATGAGCTTTTTGAACACTACAAATCTCACCGCCCGCCGATGCCGGACGATTTAAGAGCGCAGATTGAGCCGCTGCACGCGATGGTTAAAGCGATGGGGCTGCCGCTGTTGGCGGTTTCCGGCGTTGAGGCCGACGACGTTATTGGTACCCTGGCGCTGGAAGCTGAGAAAGCAGGGCGCCCGGTACTGATCAGTACCGGCGATAAAGACATGGCGCAGCTGGTGACGCCTGGCGTTACGCTGATTAATACCATGACTAACACCATTCTTGGGCCGGAAGAAGTGC
Source organism: Cedecea sp. (assembly GCF_036500665.1). Classification (NCBI taxonomy): domain Bacteria; kingdom Pseudomonadati; phylum Pseudomonadota; class Gammaproteobacteria; order Enterobacterales; family Enterobacteriaceae; genus Cedecea; species Cedecea sp. The sequence continues at coordinate 10,039 of NZ_DASYBS010000100.1, read as the reverse complement.
AGACAAAGTACGGCGTGCCGCCGGAACTGATTATCGACTTCCTGGCGCTGATGGGCGATTCCTCCGATAACATCCCTGGCGTTCCGGGCGTGGGCGAGAAAACGGCGCAGGCGCTGCTGCAGGGGCTTGGTGGTCTGGATACGCTTTATGCTAACCCGGAAAAAATCGCTGAGCTCTCCTTCCGCGGAGCAAAAACCATGGCGGCCAAGCTTGATCAAAGCAAAGAGTTGGCTTACTTGTCCTATAAACTGGCCACCATTAAGACCGACGTCGAATTGGAACTGGGCTGCGAGCAACTTGAGGTTCAGCAACCGGCTGCAGAAGAACTACTGGGGCTCTTTAAGCAATATGAATTCAAACGTTGGATAACCGACGTAGAAGCCGGCAAGTGGATGCAGGCCAAAGGCACTAAATCGGTAGCACAGCCGCAGAAAGCTGCGGAGGTTGAAGCGGAACCCGAAGCGCCAGCCAGCCAGCTCTCTTATGATAACTATGTCACCATACTCGATGAGAACGTGCTGGTTGAATGGATTGAACGGCTGAAAAAAGCGCCGCTCTTTGCGTTTGACACTGAAACCGACAGCCTGGACAACGTCAGCGCAAACCTGGTTGGTCTCTCCTTTGCCACCGAACCAGGCGTTGCCTGTTATGTCCCGGTTGCGCATGATTACCTGGATGCGCCAGAGCAGATCGCCCGTGAACGTGCGCTTGAGCTGCTTAAGCCGCTGCTGGAAGACGAGAAGGCGCTGAAGGTTGGGCAGAATCTGAAATACGACCGCGGCATCATGCAGAATTATGGCATTGAGCTGCGGGGCATTGCCTTTGACACCATGCTGGAGTCCTACACGCTAGACAGCGTTGCAGGCCGCCACGATATGGACAGCCTTTCTGACCGCTGGCTAAAGCACCAAACCATCTCGTTTGAAGAGATTGCCGGCAAAGGGAAAAAACAGCTGACCTTTAACCAGATCGATCTGGAAACCGCTGGACGCTATGCGGCTGAAGATGCCGACGTAACTCTGCAGCTGCACCTGAAGATGTGGCCGAAGCTTGAGAAGACAGAAGGACCGCTTAACATCTTTAAAAATGTCGAAATGCCGCTGGTATCGGTGATTTCACGCATTGAACGCAACGGCGTTAAAATCGACCCGGCTATTTTGCATACGCATTCCGGCGAGCTGACCAAACGCCTTGCCGAGCTTGAGCTGAAGGCCCACGAAATTGCCGGTGAGGAGTTCAACCTCTCTTCCACTAAGCAGCTGCAAACGATTCTTTTTGAAAAACAGGGTATTAAGCCGCTGAAAAAAACGCCGGGCGGCGCACCGTCAACCTCTGAAGAAGTGCTTGAAGAGTTGGCGCTGGATTACCCGCTGCCAAAAGTGATTCTGGAATACCGTGGTCTTGCGAAGCTGAAATCCACCTATACCGACAAGCTACCGCTGATGATTAGCTCGATAACCGGACGCGTGCATACGTCTTATCACCAGGCGGTAACGGCCACCGGTCGCCTTTCTTCTACCGATCCTAACCTGCAGAACATTCCGGTTCGCAACGATGAAGGGCGCCGTATTCGTCAGGCCTTCATTGCACCTGAGGATTACGTCATTCTTTCTGCGGACTACTCGCAAATTGAACTGCGCATCATGGCTCACCTTTCTCGTGATAAAGGCTTGCTAAGCGCCTTTGCCGAAGGGAAGGACATCCACCGCGCTACCGCTGCAGAAGTGTTTGGTCTGCCGCTTGAAAGCGTTACCGGCGAGCAACGCCGCAGCGCGAAGGCGATTAACTTTGGTCTGATCTACGGGATGAGCGCGTTTGGCCTTTCCCGCCAGCTTAATATTCCGCGTAAAGAGTCCCAGAAGTATATGGATCTCTACTTCGAGCGTTACCCGGGCGTGCTGGAGTATATGGAGCGTACGCGTGCTCAGGCGAAGGATCGGGGCTATGTTGAAACGCTGGATGGCCGCCGCCTCTACCTGCCGGACATCAATTCCAGCAACGGCGCCCGCCGTGCCGGTGCGGAACGTGCTGCAATTAATGCCCCGATGCAGGGAACCGCCGCAGACATCATCAAGCGCGCGATGATCGCCGTTGATGCCTGGCTGGAGACGGATAAGCCGCGGGTGAAAATGATCATGCAGGTTCACGATGAACTGGTGTTTGAAGTGCACAAAGACGACGTGGAAGCGGTGTCTAAGAAGGTTCATGAGCTGATGGAAAGCAGCATGAAACTCGACGTGCCGCTGCTGGTGGAAGTGGGCAGCGGTAAGAACTGGGATGAGGCGCATTAATACCCAATTGCTCAGGTCATGTTTTTGTAACTAAGCAACATAAGTCATAGCTTTTTGTGATGATGCTTCAAGAATGTGATGCAAAAAGTGAAAAAAAACTACAAAAAATGCTTTTTTGAGCGATTAAAAAGGAGTAGAGTTATTCGCGTAGGGTACAGAGGTAAGATGTTCTATCTTTCAGACCTTTTACTTCACGTAATCGGATTTGGCTGAATATTTAGCCGCCCCAGTCAGAAATGACTGGGGCGTTTTTTATTGCGCGAAAGAAAAGAAAAAACGCGGCCTGGGCCGCGCTTATTGATTACTCTTCAGCCATTTCTTCTTCCACTGCCGGTGGGATGTCGTTGTACCAGCTATCCAGCTTCAGGCGCAGTTTATCAACGCCCGTTTTCTTCAGAGAAGAGAACGCTTCAACCTCGATATCACCGCCAAATGCCAGTACCGCCTCGCGCACCATATTCAGCTGAGATTTACGCGCGCCCGATGCCAGCTTATCGGCTTTGGTTAGCAGCAGCATCACCTGAATATTGCTGGCAACGGCCCACTGAATCATCTGCTGGTCGAGATCTTTTAACGGATGGCGAATGTCCATCAGCACCACCAGCCCTTTCAGACTGTTACGCTTTTGCAGGTATTCACCGAGCGCACGCTGCCACTTGTGCTTCACTTCTTCAGGGACTTCGGCATAACCGTAACCCGGTAAATCCACCAGGCGTTTGCCTTCGGCAACTTCGAACAGGTTGATAAGCTGGGTACGACCCGGGGTTTTACTGGTGCGTGCCAGGCTTTTCTGATTGGTCAGCGTGTTCAGCGAGCTGGATTTACCCGCGTTAGAGCGGCCTGCGAAAGCAACCTCAATACCGGTATCAGAAGGCAGATGGCGAATGTCCGGTGCACTGAGCACGAACTTAGTCAGTTGATAGTTCCAGTTTTTCAAAACGGTTGTCTCCGTCAGGTAATCATTTGCCGGAGATTATACCTGAACGCACAGAAAACGCCGTGTTTCTCGCCAGAAGCAGGAGGCTTACAGCTGAGTGGATAGATTTTGTAAGCCATTTGCTATAGCAACTGGCAGATATTCCGGTGAATATTGGTGACCGTCGGCGAAAGAATACTTTATTTTCATGTGATTAATTAATCATCATTGATTCGAAAAAAGCATGAGCGCAAATGGCCATCTTGTTAATTAATGACGTGACGGTAGAGTAGCGGGTGTTGGCAAAGGAAGGACAGGGTTTGTCTCGAGCTAACATGGATTATTTGCTCCTTTACGGGGGCCAGAATAAGAAAAAGGCGACAGGTTAACCTGTCGCCTTTTTTCTTTGCTTGCTTTCTGCTAGATTCCGCCGCAATTCTATACTGAATAAAATGGCTTAAGACGACTTATCATGAAGCAACAAAACTCTGCACCACAAGGTAAAAAACCGGCAAAAGTACGCCGCAAGTCGCGCGAAGAGATCGATCAGGAAGCGCGTGAGCGTAAGCGTCAGAAAAAGCACCGTGGCCATGCAGCGGGCAGCCGCGCCAACGGCGAGAGCCAGGCACAGGGCGGTAAATCATCGGGTCAGGGCAAAGACCCGCGTATTGGTAGTAAAAAACCAATCCAACTGGGCGTAACCGATGCAGCACCGGTCGCTAAACAGCACAAACCGAAAAGCGAGAAACCTATGCTAACACCACAGGCTGAGCTGGATATGCTGGAAAACGATGAGCGCCTGGATGCGCTGCTGGAACGTCTGGAAGCAGGCGAAACTCTGAGTAAAGAAGAGCAGTCATGGGTTGATGCGAAGCTCGATCGTATTGACGCGCTGATGGCTGAACTCGGCATCGCCTGGGAAGACGATGAAGAGGAAGAAGAAAAAGCTGACGATCTGATGCGTCTACTCAAAGGCGGTAACTGACGTTTACTCCTATGGGATTACCTGTTCTCATTATGGTTATTCCGCTGGTGTGTTATCTGCTGTGGTTATTCGTTAAACTACGGCGGCTGTCGCGGCTGCAGAATTTGCTGCGGCGAAGGGTTATGGCTCGTGGAATGAGCGGGCCAGCTTCGCCTCGTCGGCGTCGGCGACAACACCGCAAGGAGTGAGTATGTCTGAGCAGTTAATCGACTGGGATTTGGCCCTGATCCAGAAATATAATTATTCAGGGCCGCGCTATACCTCTTATCCGACCGCGCTGGAGTTTTCAGAAGCCTTCGGTGAGCCGGAATTTGTGACAGCGGTTGCCCGTTACCCGGAGCGGCCACTCTCGCTCTACGTACATATCCCTTTCTGTCACAAGCTTTGCTATTTCTGTGGCTGCAATAAAATTGTGACCCGCCAGCAGCATAAAGCCGATCAGTATCTCGACGCGCTGGAGCAGGAAATTATCCACCGTGCGCCGCTGTTTGCTGGTCGCCACGTCAGCCAGCTGCACTGGGGCGGCGGGACGCCAACCTATCTGAGTAAAGCGCAAATCAGCCGCCTGATGACGCTGCTGCGCGGTAATTTCCGCTTTAACGACGACGCCGAACTGTCCATTGAAGTTGACCCGCGTGAAATCGAGCTGGACGTGCTCGATCATCTTCGGCAGGAAGGTTTTACCCGCCTGAGTATGGGCGTTCAGGACTTCAATAAAGAAGTGCAGCGTCTGGTTAACCGCGAGCAGGACGAAGAGTTTATTTTCGCGCTTATTCAACGGGCGCGGGAGCTGGGTTTTACTTCCACCAATATCGACCTGATTTACGGCCTGCCAAAGCAAACGCCGGAAAGCTTTGCCTTTACGCTTAAGCGCGTGGCCGAGCTAAGCCCGCATCGCCTTAGCGTCTTTAATTACGCGCATTTGCCGACGCTGTTTGCCGCCCAACGTAAGATTAAAGATGCTGACCTGCCGAGCGCTCAGCAAAAGCTGGATATTCTGCAGGAGACCATCGCCTCGCTGACCGGCTCAGGCTACCAGTTTATCGGTATGGATCACTTTGCCCGTCCGGATGACGAACTGGCAATTGCCCAGCGTGAGGGCAAATTGCACCGCAATTTCCAGGGGTACACCACGCAGGGGGATACCGATTTGTTGGGGCTTGGCGTATCGGCCATCAGCATGATTGGCGACTGCTATGCCCAGAACCAGAAAGAGCTGAAGCATTACTACCAGCAGGTGGATGAGCAGGGCAATGCGCTGTGGCGAGGTCTGGCGTTAACACGTGATGATTGTATTCGCCGTGACGTCATCAAGGCGCTGATTTGTAACTTCCAGCTTAACTTCGCTGAAATTGAACAACAAGGGTCGCTGACGTTTGCGGACTACTTTGCGGAAGACCTTGGCCTGCTGGCTCCGCTGGCGAAAGATGGGCTGGTGGTGATAAGCAGTCAGGGTATTCAGGTGACCGGCAAGGGGCGTCTGCTGATTCGCAATATCTGTATGTGCTTTGATACTTACCTGAGGCAAAAGGCGCGCCTGCAGCAGTTTTCGCGCGTGATATAAAAACGGCGGGGTTTAGCCCCGCCGTTATTTTACCCTTCGCAAAGCGCTATTCCATCCCCAGCTCTTTTAGCTTACGAGTCAGCGTGTTTCGCCCCCAGCCCAGCAGGCGAGCCGCTTCCTGTTTATGCCCCTGAGTATGCCGTAAAGCGGTGGTCAGCAGCGTACGTTCCATTTCCGGCTGGGCCTCTGAAAGCAGATCCTGATGCCCTGAACGTAGCGCCCTTTCTGCCCACTGTGCCAGCAGCATCGCCCAGCTGTCAGGGTTGGTTTGCGTGACGCTACCGCTTTCCGTCACCGTCGTTTCAAACAGCTCGCTCGGGAGATCCTGAATAAGCACTTCCTGACCCGCTGCCATGACCGTCAGCCAGCGGCAGGTGTTTTCAAGTTGGCGCACGTTGCCGGGCCAGGCCAGACGCGTTAAGGCGTTTTCCGTTTCCGGATGCAGCAGTTTTGCTTCAACTCCCAGCTCGCGTGCCGCCACCTGCAGGAAGTGCCGTGACAGACGGGGAATATCTTCCCGACGCTCGCGCAGCGGAGGCAGATGTACGCGGATCACGTTCAGGCGGTGGAATAAGTCCTCACGGAACTTCCCTTCCTGCACCCGCAGCTCAAGGTTTTGGTGGGTTGCCGCAATAATACGTACATCGACCTTAACGGCCGCGTAGCCGCCAACGCGGTAAAACTGGCCGTCGGCCAGCACGCGTAGCAGGCGGGTCTGTACGTCCAATGGCATGTCGCCTATTTCGTCGAGAAACAGCGTGCCGCCGTCGGCCTGCTCGAAACGCCCCTGGCGAATCTGGTTGGCGCCGGTAAAGGCTCCTTTTTCATGGCCGAAAAGTTCTGACTCGATTAAATCCTTGGGAATTGCCGCCATGTTGAGTGCGATAAACGGCGATTTAACCCGCGGGCTGTGGCGGTGCAACGCGTGCGCCACAAGCTCTTTACCGGTCCCGGATTCGCCGTTAATCAGCACGCTGATGGAGGAGCGCGACAGACGGCCAATAATACGAAACACGTCCTGCATCGCCGGGGCTTCCCCAATGATGTCAGTCGTTGGCCCGTTATCAGGTGCGTTTCGCGGCTGCTGCTGCTCCTGATAGTGGCTAATAGCGCGTTCAACCAGCGCTACCGCCTCGTCGATATCAAACGGTTTTGGTAGATAATCGAAAGCCCCTTGCTGATAGGCGCTAACGGCCGCGTCTAAATCCGAATGGGCGGTCATTATGATGACCGGCAGCATCGGGTGGCGCTGCTTAATCTGCTTTAACAGGGCAAGACCGTCCATGCCGGGCATACGAATGTCCGACAGCAGCACGTCCGGGGTTTTGGTCGCCAGCGCGTCCAGCACCTCATTGCCATTTTCAAAGTTGGTGCAGCTTAACCCGGCTCCGGTCAACGCGCGCTCGAGTACCCAGCGGATGGAGCTATCGTCGTCAACGACCCAGACTATCCCTCGTTGCATAAAGACCTCTACTTCCGAATAGGCAGGTAAACCGAAAATTCGGTATGACCAGGCCAACTGTTGAATTCGATTTTCCCCGAATGCTGGTCGATAAGGCTACGCGCTATGGAAAGACCCAGCCCGGTGCCGCCTTCTCGCCCACTGACCATCGGGTAGAATAACGTGTCCTGCAAATGCGCCGGGATACCCGGGCCGTTATCTTCAACATCTATGCGTGCCGCGAGACGATAGCGCGAACCGTGAAGCGTCAGCTGGAAAGCCGTGCGGGTGCGCAAGATAATTTCGCCCCCTTCGTTGCCCAGCGCCTGCAGCGCATTGCGAACGATATTCAGTAAAACCTGCTCTATCTGGTCCTGATCGTGAGCGAACTCCGGCAAACTTGGATCGTAATCCCGCACGAGGGTCACGTTATCCGGCAGCTCCATCGACACGAGCTTCACAACGCGCTCGGCAACTTTGTGAATACTTTCGGTAACGTGCATTCCCGGCTGTTGTGGGCCTAACAGGCGGTCGACCAGATTTCTTAAGCGATCGGCCTGTTCAATAATCACTTTGGTGTATTCAGCCAGCGACGGATCCGGTAGCGCTTTACTCAGCAGCTGTGCTGCGCCCCTTAGCCCCCCAAGCGGGTTTTTAATTTCATGCGCCAGCCCGCGGACTAAGTCTCGGGCGGCAATCTGCTGCGCATGCTGCAGCTGTTCCTGGCTCAGTCGCCGCTGATTATCCATCGGCGCCATTTCCATCAGGATGTAACCTTCCGGCAGCTTTTGCGCCGTCAGCGAGAGAATATGCGATCGGCCATCAATGACCAGCGTAACCTCGTTGTCGGTAAATCCCTGGCCCGCCATCAGGCTTTCCTGCATGACGCCAATGTTCAACGAGAAATAACTCAATAGATCCGGCAGAGGCGTGCCGTACAGCTTGCGTGAGCTCTGCGCCAGCAGTTGCTGAGCCGCAGGGTTGGCGTAATGTACCGCCAGCTCGTCATCCACGAGCAGGATGCTGTTGATGAGAGAATTCAGAATCTGCCCAGCATCGGGCAGCGCGCCAGTTGCCATACAGCAGTCTCCGTGCACCGTTTTAGTGCATTATAGTCTTTGGGTGACAAAAAACAGCGTCACAGGGGGATTCCGGTGGAGAAAAAAGCCCATCCGGAGATGGGCCAAAGTTTCCACGGCAACAAAAAACTCCTAACGCCCTTCGCGCCACAGCTGCGTTGGCTGCCCTTACTCACCCTGGTCACATAGTTCCCTATGCTCCCAGGGATTCACTCAGTTGCCGTCTTGCTGCAACGCGAAATTCGTTGGATTTCTAAATATTAGACGCTGTAGTACAGCTCGAACTCTACCGGATGCGGAGTCATGCGTACGCGGTCGTTTTCTTCAACACGCAGCGCGATGTAAGCATCAATAGCGTCGTCGGTGAATACGCCGCCCGCAGTCAGGAACTCGCGGTCTTCGTTCAGCGCATTCAGTGCTTCTTCCAGAGAGCCAGCAACCTGTGGGATCTCTTTCGCTTCTTCCGGCGGCAGGTCATACAGGTTTTTGTCCATGGCTTCGCCAGGGTGGATCTTGTTCTTAATACCGTCCAGACCCGCCATCAACAGCGCTGCGAAGCACAGGTATGGGTTCGCCGCTGGGTCCGGGAAGCGCACTTCGATACGACGTGCTTTCGGAGACGCAACAACCGGGATACGGATAGAAGCAGAACGGTTACGGGCAGAGTACGCCAGCATAACTGGCGCTTCGTAGCCTGGGACCAGACGCTTGTAGGAGTTGGTGGTTGGGTTCGCCAGGGCGTTGATCGCCTTAGCGTGTTTGATAACACCACCGATGTAGTACAACGCTTGCTCAGACAGGCCTGCGTATTTGTCGCCGGAGAACAGGTTTACGCCGTTCTTGGACAGGGACATGTGGCAGTGCATGCCGGAACCGTTATCGCCAAACATTGGTTTTGGCATAAAGGTCGCGGTTTTGCCGTAGGCATGAGCAACGTTGTGCACAACGTATTTGTAGATCTGAATTTCGTCAGCTTTTTTGGTCATGGTGTTAAAGCGGGTAGCCACTTCGTTCTGACCAGCGGTTGCCACTTCGTGGTGGTGAGCTTCAACAACCAGGCCCATCTGCTCCATGGTCAGACACATGGCAGAACGCAGGTCCTGAGAAGAGTCGACCGGTGGCACCGGGAAGTAACCGCCTTTAACGGCTGGACGGTGACCTTTGTTACCGCCTTCGTATTTGGTGCCGGTATTCCATGCGCCTTCGATATCATCGATAGCAACGTGGGAGCCGGAGATAGAGCTGCCGAAACGAATGTCGTCGAACAGGAAGAACTCTGGCTCTGGCCCGAACAGAACGGTATCTGCGATGCCGGTAGAGCGCAGGTAGTCTTCAGCGCGTTTTGCGATGGAACGCGGGTCACGGTCGTAGCCCTGCATGGTGCCTGGCTCGAGAATGTCGCAGCGAATAATCAGGGTAGAATCCGCGAAGAACGGGTCGATAACCGCGGTCGTTGGGTCTGGCATCAGCACCATGTCGGATTCGTTGATACCTTTCCAGCCACCAATCGAGGAGCCGTCAAACATTTTGCCTTCTTCGAAGAAGTCAGCATTTACCTGATGAGCAGGAATAGTGACGTGCTGTTCTTTACCTTTGGTATCGGTAAAGCGCAGATCAACAAACTTCACTTCATGCTCATTCAGCATCGTCAAAACGTGTTCAGCGGACATACTTAAACTCTCCCGGATTGGTGTAGTCGTCGTGGTAACGAGGTAATCAAACACTTCTTAATGTGGCTTTTCGCCATAAAATGTTTAAAGCGA
>NZ_DASYBS010000099.1:0-67906 GCF_036500665.1 Cedecea sp. | reverse complement strand
ACCCAACTCAGGCGGGGTTGAGCTGCCGGGAGCAGCGAAAGAGAGCGATCGTCGGGAACGAATCGCGAACGACCCCGAATGTTTGGGTGATGGCCGGTGGGTTTACCGCTTCAGCGGCGATGAGCTCGCCGGGCGCCGGGGCTGTTCGGGGGATGGCGTTATCCCCCGGACACGTTCGCCGTTTTCTGGACGTGCAGGGAAAACAGATTTATGGGTGAACGGAATAACTGCAGAGCGAAAGATAACTCCCGGAAGATTTTGAAAGAAAAATAGGTATAAGAGACAGCGCCCGTTGAGGTGAGGGGGATGCTACTCCTCTTCTTCCTCGGCCACCCGGACACCAATCTTACGTACCAGGTTGTCTTCTTTCTCCGCCACCGTCCAAATCATCCCGGCGAACTCAACCTGGTCACCGACAACCGGCGCGCCGCCAAGCATCCCCAGCACAAAATCACCGAGCGACTGCTGGGTATTGACCTCTTCATCCAGCGTCAGGCCGTAAATGGTCGCCACGTCGGAGAACTGGGCGCTGGCCTCCAGAATAAAGTCGCCAAAGAAGCGCTGATCCAAATCCACGGGCGGCGACTGGCTAAACAGCTTACCGAGCGCGGGAAGGTCACGTTCGCGACCGATCACGCAGAGCACATCGCCCTCGCGAAGCCGGGTGCTGCCCGTCGGGTGCAGCAGCTCGTTATCGCGGAACAGTGCGGCAATGCGCGTCTCTTCCGGCATATGCAGGTCACGCAAGGCGGCACCTACGCACCATTTCTCTTCGCTCAGCTGATAGACAAACTGCTCCCACGGGTTATCAGGATGGATATCCAACCCTACGCGGGAAACCGGCCAGCCGACCGGTGGCACCACGACTTTTGCTTTTTTGGCCGCCCAGCCAAGGGAGGTTCCCTGAAGCAGCAGGGAAACCAGCACCACAAAGAAGGCGACGTTGAAGAACAGGCGGGCGTTATCCAGCCCGGCCATCATCGGGAAGACCGCCAGAATGATAGGCACGGCGCCACGCAGCCCAACCCAGCTGATGAACACACGTTCTCGCAGGTTAAAACCGCGGAAAGGCAGCAGGCCGGCAAAAATGGAAAGCGGACGAGCAAAAAAGATCATCCACGCTGAAAGCAGCAGTGCAGGGACCGCAATCGGCAGCAGGTCGGAAGGGTTCACCAGCAGGCCAAGCACCAGGAACATGCCGATTTGCGCCATCCAGGCCAGCCCGTCAAAGGTTTGCAGAATACCAAAGCGGCTGCGGATAGGGCGGTTACCCATCACGAAGCCACACAGGTAAACCGCCAGAATACCGCTGCCGTCCAGCGCCGTTGTCACGCCAAACACCATGATACCGCCGCTCAGCGCCAGCATCGGGTATAGCCCCTGAGGCAGGGTGATACGGTTGATCATCTGCAGCAGCAGATAGCCGCCGCCGAGGCCAAGCACGATCCCCAGCCCGAACTGCTGAATGATATGCACCAGGAACATCCAGCTCAGACCGGTCTGGTGCTGCTGGATCATCTCAATCAGCGTAATGGTGAGAAATACCGCCATCGGGTCATTACTGCCCGACTCAATCTCAAGCGTTGCGCCTACGCGCTCGTTAAGGCCTTTACCGCCGAGCAGCGAAAAGACCGCTGCGGCATCGGTCGAGCCGACGATGGCACCGATAAGCAAGCCGTCAATGAGGTTGAGATTGAACAGCCAGGCGGCTGCAACACCGGTCAAGCCGGAGGTAATTAATACGCCAACGGTTGCCAGTGAAAGCGCGGGGCCAAGCGCAACACGAAATGAACTGGCCTGGGTTCGCATGCCGCCGTCAAGCAGGATAACCGCCAGCGCCAGGTTACTGATCAGATAGGCGAAGGGATAATTATCAAACGGGATACCGCCCAGGCCGTCGATACCGGCCAGCATGCCGATAGCCAAAAAGATAACCAGAATGGGAATGCCCAGACGAGAGGAGAATGAACTTAATAAGATACTGCAAGTTACCAGAACGGAACCCAAAATAAACAAACTGACTATCGCCCCTGCGTCCAAATCATTCTTCTCCTTTATCTATGTTGTGGAATTTTAACATGTAACCTGCAGGTTAAATGCCCAAAAAGGGCGCTTAAAGTTATCTTCTTTCGCGCAAAACCGGGTGACCGCTTACCGTCAGATAGGCTGTCTTACCGTCATGCTGCAATTGTGCGAGGGCGCCTACAGGCAGGGTGACAGTTTGCGGTTCGTGGCCAAACGGCAGACCGGAAAGGATCGGCACTTTCAGGCGTTGCTGCAGGTTTTTTCGCATCTCATCGAAGGTATATCCTGCATCGTAATCTGTCGTTGTTGCCCCATTAAAACTTCCTAAAACAATCACTTTCTGGCGCGCCAGAATACCCGCGTGGTAAAGCTGCAGCAGCATACGCTCCACGCGGAATGGGTGTTCGTTGATGTCTTCAACCACCAGAATCCCCCCCTCTATTAACGGTAGCCAGGGCGTACCAATCAGCGACACCAGCATCGCCAGGTTCCCTCCCCATAACGTACCGCTGGCATGCACTGCGGGGGCGTCGCTTTCCCATCTGACGGTGAATTCGGGTTCACGTAGCGCTTTCCAGAAGTGGTGCCAGGTGTTTTCATCCATCTCTTCAGCGCCGAAATTCCCGGCGAGCATGGGGCCACTGAAGGTGATAGCGCCACACTGCGCCAGCAGGCCTAGCTGGATAGCGGTAAAGTCGCTGTGGCCGCAGATGATTTGCGGCCTGGCTCGCAGCGCTGCGCCCAGGCGTGAGAAGTCGATGTTTTCCAGCAGGCGGCTTGCGCCATAGCCGCCGCGCACCGCGAGCACGATATCGGTTTCCGGCGGCAGCGTTACCAGATGATTGATCTCCGCAAGCCGCTCGCTGTCCGTGCCGGCAAAACGCTGGAAACGCCTCGTCACTGCCTGCTGATTAACCACCTGATGCCCGTTCTCTTCCAGCCGGCGGATGCCCCTGGCCGCTGCCTGCTGATTAATGCAGTAACCGGATGGGGCGATTAAATGAATCAGAGACATGGCATTTCCTTGCTGAATATGAATTGGTTATCATGCCGCTATCGAGAGCGCTTGTCATCGCCGTTATGGCGAGCACATCAATAAGGATAGATGCGTGAAATTAAGATGGTTTATCGTTCTGGTGCTGTTTCTGGCCGGCTGTTCCAGCCATTCACCGCAGCAGCAGGCCCCGTGGGACCCGACTATCCCCACTCAGAGAGCGTTGAACTGGATGCCAATCACCGAGCAGTCCGGGCAGCAATGGGGCGTGAGCCCAAGGCTAGTAACCGCGATTATCGCGGTGGAGTCCGGAGGCAACCCACAGCTGGTTAGCGCCTCGAACGCCATTGGGCTTATGCAGATTAAGGCCTCTACGGCAGGAAGAGAAGTATACCGCAATCAGGGCTTCAGCGGACAGCCATCGAACAGTGAACTGCGGGACCCTGCGCGCAACATTGATATCGGCACGGCCTACCTGAGTATTCTTGAACACGGTATTTTGCGTGGGATCAACGACCCGCAGGTGATGCAGTACGCGCTGATTGTCTCTTACGTGAACGGGGCGGGGGCGCTATTAAGAACCTTTGATTCCGACAGGCAGGATGCGATAGACAAGATAAATCGCCTGAGCCCGGACGAGTTCTATCAGCATATCGCCACCAATCATCCTGCGCCGCAGGCACCGCGCTACCTGTACAAGGTGACGCGGGCCATGAACGCTATTTAATTACTTCACGCGGTTGGCCTTTTCCCGGGCCGACCGCTCCAGCGAGAAAATAATCTTTTGCAGTTCACGTTCTACCGCCGGGTTGACGTTTAAAAAACGGAAGCTTAAGCGCGGCGTTGAAATGGTTTCATTTTTGCTGTCCACCACCTTGCGCTCCGAAACCATCACCAGCTGCATATCGAAGTAAAACTTACCCCATTCCACGAGATCCATCTCTACGCGGCCAAAACGCAGGCCGGGCGCGAGGCCTGGGGGCAATGAGCCGTCAACCAAGGCGCCCATGCCGCCGAGCGACAGGTCGCAAAGCCGGAAGGCAAACTCAGAGCCATCGGCCAGTTCGGTGCGGCAGTAATACTGCGGCTGCATGGGGGCGGTAATGCGGAAGTATTCCCGGCGCTGCACGAACCACAGCGACGGCGGCAGCGGCGTCGTGAACGCCGGCAGATTTTGATAATCCGTCGCCTTCAGACCGGGCAAGCTAAATTCAACTTTTGCCCCCTGCGTTTCAGCGATGAACTCGATGTGGGTGGCCTTTTGCACGGAAAGGTTTTCCTGCGCCTGGCTACCAAAGTCCAGAATTAAACGATCCGCTGAGACGTCGAGTATTTTGCTAATGAACTGCCCGTTAGACCATTCCAGCCTGACGGGAACCTGCTGTTTGTGTAAGTCGCGTAGCACACCTAATACTGCCAGAGGAGACTGCTTAAGGAACTGCTCGTTATAGTGACTCAAGGCTCAAGTCCTTGTTGTTTTTTCAGGTTGTGGTATCGAAGCTTATCGGCAAAACCGGACAAAACTTAATACAAATTTTTGATTTTTTTTGCCTGAAAATGAGTATAACCGGGTGAGATTCATCACGTTTTTACGCAACCGGGCTATACTCTTTTTGACAGTAGGCCGCTGACTTGGGTGCAGAAGGCGCCCGGCGAGCCTGCTAAAGCTCACAATGTAGAAGAGGACGTTCTAAAATGGGTATCCTGGCCTGGATTATTTTTGGTCTCATCGCGGGTGTGGTTGCTAAGTTAATTATGCCTGGCAAAGACGGCGGCGGCATTATCCTCACTTGTATTCTGGGGATCGTGGGCGCGGTGGTAGGCGGCTGGGTGGCAACGGCATTGCACCTTGGCGGGCCGGTAACCGGCTTTAACTGGCCAAGTTTCTTTGTGGCGGTGATTGGCGCCATTATTGTGCTGGCTATTTTCAGGATGGTACGACGGTAGAAAGTCATTGATTAAAAAAACGGCCCTTCGGGGCCGTTTTTACGTTTTAAGCTTTGCGATTAAAAGTCATAGCCTACGGTGGCAATAACCGAACGTTCCGCACCCCAATAGCAATAGCCCGTCCCATAGCAGCCCGCCACATAATCACGGCCGGTCAGGTTTGTGGCATTAAGCTGTACAAATGCGCCTTTCATCGACGGTGTCCATGCGCCCAGATCTGCCCGAACCATGGCATCCAGCAGCGTTGCGGAAGGTACCCGCAGGGTATTTTCGTTGTCGGCCCACTGTTTGCCGATGTAGCGAATCCCTGCGCCCAGGCTGATGCCGTAATCGGCTTTGAACGTGCTCCACAGGCTCGCCAATTGATTTGGCGTGACGTATGGCGTGTTGCCGTCGTTACCGTCAATCGCGTCTTTATAGCGTACACGGTTGAGGGTATAGCTGGCGATGGTCGACAGGCGTGGCGTCAGCTGAGTACGCGCCTCCAGCTCAAGCCCCTGGGAATGCACTTTGCCCGCGGGTTCAAAATATCCGCCCTGAACGTTACGGTTGCCCACATCTTTCTGGGTCAGATCGTAAACGGCGGCACTATACAAATCGCTGGTGCCGGCCGGCTGGTATTTAACCCCGGCTTCGTACTGTTCAGCGGTCGTAGGTTTCAGCAGCTTGCCTTCGGCATCGGAAAGCACCTGCGGCGTGACGGCCTGGCTGTAGCTCACATACGGAGAAATACCGTTATCAAAGGCGTACAGCAGGGAAGCGCGGCCGCTAAAGTGGTTATCTGTGCGGTTGTCCGTCACGTCGCTGTCGATAGCCGTCGCCACCAGGTGGCTTTTGGTGACCAAATGGTCGTAGCGGCCAGACAGCGTCATATGCCAGCGGTCCCACTTCATTTCGTCCTGCAGGTACGCCCCGGTTTGCTCATACTGGCGGCGGCCAGCTTTAACCAGCAGCCCCTGATTGATGGTCTGGTAGCTATCGTCGCGCGGGTCAAAGTAATAGTAGCCGCCAATGCCGCCAGAAACGCCGGTCCACGGATTCAGGTTGGTGGTATAGCCAGTCCCGTCCGTCAGATCGTTGGTGAACCGGTGATATTCGCCGCCAAGCACCACTTTATGCTGCAGCTCGCCGGTCGCGAAGTCGGCTTCAAGCTGATTGTCGATGGCCCAGGCATCCAGCGAGGAGTTTTCGCTGCTGTAATAGCGTGACAGTTCGTTGTGTGCGGTGTCCGCCCAGCCAATCTGATAGGCCTGGCGCAGCGCGACGTTAGAGTGGGTGTAGCTGGCGTTCGAGCGGAACGACCAGACATCATCGAAGGCGTGAGCAAACTCGTAGCTGTAGATCTGCTGGTGGCGCTTAAAGGCGTCATCGCCCGGTTGCACGTCAGAGAACCCGGTATCCAGCTTGCGTCCCGTGGTGCTGTAAAGACTGCCGTCGCCCGGAACGGAACCGTGGTAGCCGCCGGAGGGATCTTTTTCCAGGTAAGCTCTCAGCACCAGAGACGTAGCGTCGTCAGGTTGCCACAGCAGAGAAGGCGAAATGGCGTAGCGCTCGTCGCGCGTGTTTTCATACTGCGTATCGCTATTTTTGGTCAGGCCGGTGATGCGGAAGGCCCACTGGTCGTTAATCGCATTGGTGTAATCAAACGCCGTGCCGTTGGTGTTATGGTTGCCGTACATCGTCCGCACGTGGCCTTCTTCAACAAACTGCGGGCGTTTCGAGGTTTCCATCACCAGGCCGCCCGGTACGGTCTGGCCGTAAAGTGCGGAAGAGGGGCCTTTGATCACATCAAGGCGCTCCAGGAACCACGGATCGACCTGCACGACGTTAAAGCTTCCCGCGTCGCTCATCAGGCGAAGGCCATCAAGGAAGATGTTATTCACATCGCCACCGTGGAAACCGCGCAGCGCAACGGTGTCGTAGCGGGTTGCACCGCCGGCAAAACCTGTAAACACGCCCGGTGTGTAGTTCAGCGCGCTGTTAATGGTCTGCGCGCCCTGGTCTTCCATTTGCTGGCGGGTAACGACGGAGATGCTTTGTCCGGTGGTAATCAGCGGCTGGTCAGTCTTTGTTGCGCCGCGTGTGGTGGTGGCAGTGTAACCAATCGTCGGGGATGTTGCGGTATCAGCCGGTTTGGCGGTGACAACCAGCGTTTCTTCAGCCGATGCGGAAATAGGTGCGATGAGAGCAAGCGCGCAGAACAAAGCAGAACGCTTTACGGTAAAAGCCTTTATCATTTTAGGGGTCCGGAAGTATTGAGGTCATCATCCTGATGGAATTCCTCCGTCGGACTGGGCGACGGGAAAGCGCAGTGAATCTACATGCGATTTCGAATGCGAATTATTATCGTTATTATTACATCACACAAGCGTTGTTATGTTTTTTTATGCGTGAAAGTCCATGAAATAATGAGTGATTTAGTTTGTTGATTGTTCCGGATGTAACCATTCAGGCAGGAATAAATGCGCAGTAACTGACCCCTACGGCCCGGCAGATCCGCAGGGGGGTTGACTTAGGATCAAAATTTATATTCGATACCGGCCCAAACGTTGCGGCCTTCCTCAATAAACCCTTCGCTTAGTGCATATTTACTGTCGAACAGGTTGTTAACTGATGCATTAACGCTTATGCCATAGCCCACGTTGTAGTCGGCACGCAGATGCGTGACGGCGAAGCCAGCGGCTTTTTGGGTGCCGCTGCTGTTGCTGTAACTGGATGAGCGAGCTTCTTCCGAGAGAGTAAATCGTAAGGAGTCCAGCGGTCTGAACGTTAGCCATGAAGTTAGCGTTTGGGTTGGCTGGCCGGTGGGTTTACCCGCTTCGCGGGATTTGATATCCGCGTGAATAAGGCCGTAGCTGGCGCCAACGTCGAGCATATCCAATGGACTGCCGTTGATGCCGATATCCACGCCGCTATAATTAATGCGACCGCTGTTCTGGTTCTGCGTCAGCCTGTCGCTGATGGACTTTGACACAATAGCGTCGCTGACGCGGTTGTACCAGATGCTGGTTTCATAGCGCCAGCTTCCATTGATATGCCCGCTCCAGGTCAGCGCTATGTTTTGTGCTCGCTCCGCCTTCAGCTGGGGGTTGACCAACGCAATTTGGTTCATCGCCGGTTTCATGGTGGTGTAGCGCTCTTTCAGCGTCGGGAAGCGGGTACGATCTGATAGCGAGAGTGACAGCCAGTCCTGATGGTTAAGATGATAGCGTGCCAATGTTTCCCAGTTAAATGCCGACTTGCTGTTGTTTTCATAGAAGGTCAGACTGCCATTTTTTTCATGCTTCATACCCTGAACGCTGTCACGCCAGTCGTAACTTATGCCGCTGACGATGTCCAGATTCTGGGTAGCAGCCCACTGATATTCGCTGGCAATGGACCACAGGTTCGATCCCGATAGCGGTCGTACGGTGCTGTCGGAGCGCCTTTCTCCCTGTGGGTATCGTTTTTCCAGTTAATGGCAAAAGACAAGAGATCGCTTTCACGTACATCCGCTGAGAGCTGCAGACCGCCGCCGGTACTGAAGTCCGCATAGTGGCTGTAGCCCCCACGCTTATTCTGTAAATCTTCCAGCGTGTTGTTCAACAGCAGCGTATTTTTAAAACTGTCGTGATAGAGACGGTTTTTCAGCGTAAAGCGTTCACCTAAATGCGTCGTGCCCTGATAGTAATAGCTCTCTTTGTCATACTGCGGCCACTGCCAGTAGCGTGGCGTTTGCAGGGTTCCAGCATAAGGTGGGCTGTCCTTTTCTCCGTTCTGATTAATATAAGTAAAGGTGTATTCGTCGTTAACCCGTGGCGTAAAGCCGACTTTGATTACGCCATTAGTATCCTCTGCCGATGAGTTGATCATCCTGCCATGTGTCCCGACAGTATCGCTGCTTACGCCGTGCGGCAGGCCGAGATAATCCTGCTTTAACTTGCTGCCGTTAAGCTGAATAAACCCCCGATCGTTGCTAAGACCCAGAGAAGCATGCATATCTTTGGCGTTATCGCTCCCACGACTCCAGCTCTGGCGGTAGCCCAGCCCTCCTTCCAGCGGTTTACTCGGTTTCTGAGTGGTAATATTGATGGCTCCGCCCATCTGGTTGGGTCCCTGCAGCAGGGATGAATAGTCTTTCGACACCTCAAGAGAGGCGATATCAGAGGTTAAGATACGGCCTAAATCGAAGTTTCCGTCATAGGGAACGTAGATAGGCACGCCGTCGAGAAAGATGGGTATCTGGCGGCTATCGAAACCGCGCACTTTGACCTGCAGTTCGTTACGTCCCCCTGATTTTTGTAGCGTAACGCCGGGTACGGTTGCCAGGGCGCTGGCCACGTTCTGTTTATCCAGTTTTTCCATCATCTCCTGCCCGAGAATGGTGGTGGTTGCAGAGGCCGGGCTTGACCAGACGGTCATTCTGTCGGCTTCCTGATCCGCGATCGCCGGCTGTACCAGCGCGAGGCCTATTGAAATGCAGAGGGGTGTCATTCCTGTTTTCATTTTTGTCTTCCATGGTGTGAGGGTTATTCAGCGGTATCCGGCCCTAGCCTGACCTGAATATCGGCCGGTGGCGCATAGTAAGGGGAGGAGGTGATAAACAGCGTGATGCCGCAGTCAAGATAGCGTTCAAGCGAGGTACGCGTTATCCCGCCCGTTAACGCCAGTTTGCAATTTGGTGCAAGACGTGAAGCCCGGGCCGCGATATCGGTGGCCTGCTCAGGGGTAAATTTATCCAGCTGTAAAACATCCGGCTCAGCGGCCAGCGCCGACAGGGCTTCTTCCGGCGTTTCGGCCTCAACAACGATCTTTTTCTCCGGCGCCGCCTGCCTTAGCTTGCTTATCAGGCCGAACCAGTCATGACCGTCATGAACAAAACGGCGATGGTTAGCGAACAGAAGAATCGTCTCGCCGCAGCCAGCCCGGTGAATCAAGCCACCGGCAGCCAGAACGGCCTGGGTTGCCAGAAGCTTCGTGCCGGGGATTGTTTTACGCGTACAGGCGATGTGCCCATTGGGGTGGCGCTTGTGCAGGATAGCCAGCATGCTGGCCATTTCATTTGAGACGCCGCAGCTCCACTCGATGATATTTTGCGCGGCCTTCCAGCCCTGATGGAGCGCAGCCGCGCTTCCGCTAGCCGTGAGCAGGAGCCGATCGGGCTGAGCGTGTTCGCCGTCGCGGAATGAAGTACACACGGTAAGGCCCAGGCTATGGAGCATTTGGGTGGCCGCCGCAAGCCCGCTTACACAGCCGCCGTCCCGGTGAACAAACGTCATTCTTCCCGGACGTAAGCCAATACCCAGCGCCCGGGTAGTCAGGTCACCCTGAGCGATATCCTCAAGCAGCCAGGCGTCAGTTTGTGCCTGCGGGATAAAGATCATCCCCGCTCTCCTGGGGGCACAGTGTCCCAGTAGAGCAACGCCCAGTCGCGGGACGGTGAGGCAATGGCGCTCGGATCTTGCTGCTGGTACCAGTCACGAAGGCATAGACGTTCGTCTTCCGTGAGTTCGCCGTGAGTCCAGATTACGTTATCGAGGAATAATGCGAAGGTACTGTTATCGTGGCGCTGGCTATGCCCGTTAATAAAATCTACACGTGCACGTATACCCAGCTGGTAAAGTACATTCAGCGCATAAATATAGGTCGGAAGTTCAACCACTTCCCGGCCCATTACCCGTTGAATAACGGGGGACATAAAGGTTGGATTGACCAGGTGAGTGGTATAAACGCGCCGCTTTGCCTGGCGGTTTAGCTTGCTCATGGCCTGATGCATGTCGGCGACAAGCGTTGAGCGGGACGCTACGGCGATATCACATTGTGGCAAATCGTCCCAGGCATCCTCCCAGGCTCGCTTTACCCAGGTGGCATTTATGGTGCCAAGTTCATCCGCACGGCGGGCGGAGACGTCAAGCATGCCCTGGCTATAGTCTATGCCATAAACGTGGCTCAAGCGGTTAGCGAGCGCCAGCGCCACTGTTCCCGGGCCGCAGCCCATATCGAACAGCGTTTCAGCGCCCCGCAGGTCGATTTTTTGCAGCAGTTGCTGAAGATAGCTGTCGGTGGGCGAAGTGCAATTAGCCGCCATTTTTTCTGCTTTGGCATCCCAGTGCTCGGGCTTTTTCTCCGAGCGATGTGCGAGCCGTAGCTGCTGTTGATAGAGTGCTGAGAAATCAATTTCGTCGATAAGCATAATGCGTCCTTATGGCAGAACATGTCCGAGGTGGCTGCGTATTTGCCCGGTAGTCAGGCCGTAAAGATCTGCGAGACTGTCGGCGCCGAGTTGAGTTTCAGGCGAGCCATGGGTAAGGCATCCATCCGGCTCGATACGTATCACGCTATCGGCTATCGCCCTGGCGTGAAGGGGGTGATGGGTCGCCATCAGCAGCGTGGTACCTGCTTCTTTTAGCTGTATCAGGGTATCCAGTAGCCTGATTTGATTGCCAAAGTCGAGGCTGGAGGCCGGTTCATCGAGAAGCAGCAGGCGAGGCTGCTGTACCAGGGCGCGGGCAATCAGTACCAGCTGACGCTCTCCACCGCTAAGCGCTGTCCAGTGGCGTAGGGCGAGATGCGCAATGCCCATGGTTTCTAGCTGCTTCATTGCCAACTGGTGTTCGTTTGCACCGGGAGTGGAGAAGGTATTCATCTGTGGATTCAGCCCCATCATCACCATTTCAATGACGCTGAAAGCAAATGCGCCTTCATGGGCCTGAGGCACCCAGGCAACGAGCCTCGCTTTTTCGCGGGTTGAAAGGCCGGCGAGCGCGACACCCTTAATGCTTATCTCGCCGGACTGAAGGGGAAGCACGCCGAGAATGCTGCGCAGCAGGGTGGTTTTTCCACAGCCGTTGCTACCCAGCAGGCAGCAAAATGTACCGGCATTGAGCGAAAAAGAGAGGTGGCGCAGCACAGGCCTGCCGGCATAGCCCAGCGTCGCCTGCTTCACGTTAAGCAGCGTCATTTATGCCGCCTTAGCAGCAAGCTCAAAAAGAAGGGGGCACCGATAAAAGCGGTGAGAATACCTAACGGAATTTCCGTACCGGCAAGCGTTCGGGCGAGCGTGTCGGTTGTCAGCAGCAATGTGGCCCCAAGGCACATGGACACCGGCAGCAGGCGTTGGTGGTTACTGCCGACCATCAGGCGGCCAATATGGGGAACCACCAGACCAATCCAGCCGATAATCCCCGCGACGGAAACGGCGCTGGCCGTGATCAGCGTGGCGCAGATGATAAGCATTAGCCGCAGTTGTTTTACGTTGACGCCGAGAGACGTAGCCTCATCATCAGACAGCGTCAGCAGGTTCATCTTCCAGCGCAGCAGCAGGAGTGGCAGCGTTGCCAAAATGATGAGCGGTGCGCAGAGCAGTAAATCAGCAGGGGTAACCGTAGAAAGGCCGCCAAGCAGCCAGAAGGTTATTGACGGCAGCTGGGTATAAGGGTCGGCGATGATTTTAATCAGTGAGATCCCGGCACCGGCTACCGTGCCAAGCGCGATACCAACAAGTACCAGGGTCAATACCGGATCGTGACGTGTGCTGGCTCGGGTGACAAGCAATACGCCGCCTACAACTAATAACCCGCCGCTGAATGCAAAAAACTGAACTATCCACATCGGCATACCGCACCAGATGGCCACGCTTGCGCCTAACCCTGCACCGGCGGAAACGCCAAGAATGTCCGGTGAGACTAATGGGTTACGGAAGATGCCCTGGTAAGCGGTACCCGCGGCAGACAGCGCAGCGCCAATCAGTAATCCGGTCATCATGCGCGGCAGGCGAATTTGCCAGAAGACTATTTGTGCCTGTGGTGAAACGCTGGTTTCGCCAAACGGAGAAATCAGTTCCGCAATTTGCGGCAGACTGAGATGCCAGGGACCCGAAAGTGTGGCAACCACGATAGCCCCAAGAAGGCTCAGGCAAAGAAAAGCAGGGAGCGGGAAACGATTCATCGTGCATCCACGAGCGTTTTATATCGCTGTTCGCTAAGCTCGTTATGCCAAAAAAGCCGACTGTAAAGCTGCATGTCGCTCTGGAACTGAGGGCGAATGGTTGGATCAATCCAGGCCTGCAGTCTGCGCATGCCGAGCAGGCGATTAATACCCGGTGGCGCATCCAGCCAGCCAAAGGGCAGGCCCTGGAGCAGCAATATGCGGTGGTGGGCGACAGCGGAAACGCCCCGCCACGCCGGGTCGTTCAGCAGGCTCGTCAGCGTAGTTTTATCCTGAACCAGGATAATATCCGGCTGCCAGAGCAGCAGGTTCTCTATCGAAACCTGAGTCAGCCCGCTGCGGCCTGCAATACGTGCCACGTTTTCTAATCCTAATAGTTCTGCTGCTTCGGTGTGCAATGAGCCTTGCAGGCCAGTTTCCAGCCCACGCGGCCCCCTCGCAGCATAAAAACGAAGATTAGCGGCAGCGCTGCGCGAGAAGGTTAATGCATCAGAAATAAAGTGCTGTGCCAGTTCAGCTTGATTATGCGTTCGTTCTTCAACGCCGAGAATTTCACCCACGGTAGTTAATTGCCGTGCGGAATGAATTAATTCTCCGTTAATTAAAACCCAGGGGATTTGCGTCTGGTCGCTAATGCGTTTTGCCTGAGAGAGCCATGTTTCATCCGCACTGCCACAATCGATAATAACGTCGGGTTTAAGTGATAATAGTGTTTCCAGCGGGAGCGTGCTTCCACCGCCGACAAGTCTGCCATATTTAGGCAGTTGACGAATAGTTTCTGGCAACAGACCGTTCGCTTTACGGCTGAAGTCGAAAGAAGAAAGGCCGAGGAGTTTCTCTGGCGCAGCGGCAATCATTAAAACATCGGCCGGTGACCCCGCACTCACGACGCGCCGAATCGCCCCCGGCGCGGGAAGCGTATTGATTGTCTGCTTCAGTGGCGCAGAGGCAAACAGTGAAGTTGTGGGTAACAGTGCGCCGGTGGCCAGCGCCTGTAAAAACATCCTTCTTGTCAGCGACATTTATTCTTTCCAATAAAATCCTGAATAAAGTTCGTTATATACTCACATATATATCGTCTATTTAATTGTCTGGGGTCAATTTATAGACGTTTAACGTGCTATTTACCTCTAAAGAGTAGAGCCGGATCTCTATTGAATGTATTCATTTAAGGAATGGGTGAGTGATGTTTTATTTCTGGATTATATGGCTTCGCCGGTAATGGCGTTTGTGCAGGCTGGTCAGGAAATAAAAAAGCGGCCGTAGCCGCTAAGATATTATTCAGCTGATTTATTGTCAGCAGGCGGTGGGGCTGTTTTCGCTGCCGCCGGTTTAACCGTGTCGGTCACGGGGCCGGGGGTTGCAGAAGGCAGTTTATCCGGCGCATTGTCGCAGGGTTTTTCTTTATCGCAGAGCAGGTCCAGCATTTTGAGCGTGACGCCATTCGTCCAGCCGAAGCCATCCTGGAGCGGATATTCGCCACCGCCGCTCGCCCCGGTGGTGGTGACATCGTATTTCTCGACCAGCTTCTGCTCTTTGTTGTAGATGTGCTGCACGTTGTTCAGGAAACGGAAGCTGACCTCCAGCGCAAGGTCTTTGTGCCCGTAATTTTGCAGGCCTTCGGTTGCCACCCACTGCAGCGGCGCCCAGCCGTTTGGCGCATCCCATTGCTGGCTGGTTTTCACACTGGTGGTGGCGAGTCCACCCGCGTTGAGCAGATGCTGGCGTGTTGCTTTTGCCATTTTATCCGCGTGGTCCTGCGAGGCGGCATGAACATAAAGCGGGAATAAAGCCGCAGCGGTCAGCGGGTTACGAACTGCATTACTTTTAAGATCGTAGTCCGCGTACCAGCCTTCTTTTGCATTCCACAGATTTTGCTCAATCGCTTTTTGGCGATCATTAGCGGCTTGCTTATAGCGCTCTGCCGCTGCGTCATCTCCGCTAAGCTTGCTGGCGTGAGAAAGCGTTTTTTCTAGCTGATAAAGCAGGGCATTGAGGTCGATCGGTACAATACTTGTGGTTCGAATGGTGCCGAGCTGCGCCGGGTTGTCCATCCAGCGTGAGCTAAAGTCCCAGCCGGACGCGGCTGCGGCTCGCAGATCGCGATAAATATCGGTTGCCGCACGGGCCGGTGTGCTTTTCGCGGTGGCCACATCGTCCAGGTATGACTCCGTGCGAGGCGTGTCTTTGTCATCCCAGTAGCGATTGAGCAGAGCGCCGTTTTTTAGCTTAACCACGCGTTTGTGGGCATCGCCTGTCTTCAGTGCATCGCTACCGTCCATCCACCAGGCATACTCTTGTTTTAGCTGCGGCAAATAGGTTTTGTAGACGTCATCCCCTTTGTTCTGCGCCAGCAATTCGACCATCATGGCGAAGAACGGCGGCTGCGAACGGCCAAGGTAGTAGCTGCGGTTGCCGTTTGGAACGTAGCCCCAGGTGTCTATCTCATCGGCGAAGTTGTCCACCATGTCCTGCACATTATCCCAGTGGCCACTTTCAGCCAGACCGAGCATCGTGAAATAGCTGTCCCAATAATAGACTTCCCGAAAGCGGCCGCCGGGCACAACGTAAGGCTTCGGAAGCGGAAGCAACGAGTCCCATTTACTTGTGCTGTCGGTGGTGGTGCGTGTCAGTACAGGCCACAGCCCGTTGATATGCTCGCGTAGGCTTTCTCCTTCCTGCGGCACATATTTATCCTCGTCCCTGGGCAGAATAAAGTTCACGTCAACAAAGTGGCGCAAATCGAACCCTGAGAGCCTGCGCTGCATACGATAATCGGCGAGGATCATCAGCGGGTCGCCTTTGGGCACCGCATCAGCAAAAGTTTTCTGATCGGGGAAAAGCTTTGCCGTTTGAACATCAATAAACAATGGTCCAAAAAGCTCATCAGGTGATTGAGGCTGGGGAGGGCGAACGGTTTCCTGGGCTGCAAATGAAGCAAGCGGCGCGAAGCCAAAAACGACACCGGTAACGGCTATCTGGACCGCAAGACAGAGTGCATGAGGCCGGTGCAAAACGGGTTTTATCATCATTTATTCTCCTTTGACTGGACGCAACACGCTACGTTGCGATCAACTCCCTGAAAACCTTAGTTGAATTTTCCGAATTTCGTGTGCGGTTGATAATAAAAATGGAAAAACCAGACAATTTACCGGCGTAAAAAAGCCCCGCGTGCCGGGGCTGAAATAATGAGGCTGGAGAATTGCTGTCAAAGTCGACATTCTGGTCCTGCTTGTACGTCCTTACCCCTGCGGATTCACCAGCCACGTGCCTGGGTTCGCCACCACAATGGTTTGTTTGCGGGACTGCTCGCCACCGCTTAGCGTTAGCAGATATTTTCCTGCAGGAAGCTGGAGCGACGCAAATCCGTTGGCTGCCGGCGTTACCTTTTGCGCTTTGCCATTGACCGTCAGCTGCTCGCCTTCGTTCATGCGGATGTAGACGCGAGCAAGGGCGCTGTCGGTACTGGCCGCTGCGGGCGCTCCGCCCACCTGAGGAGTGCTTTTGCTGGCGACAACCGGCTCGGCGCCAGTCTCTGGAGTGGGTGCCGACGAGCTTCCCCGGCCAAACAGCAGCGCGCCGACAATCAGGCCAGCCAGGGCGCCAGCGGCAATTTGCAGGGCGGATTGACAGCGCTTCCAGAGCGGGAGAGTCGCGGTGTCTTCAGGCTCTTCCACCGGCACCAGCGCGGTTCCGGTCTTTTTGTTGCTGACCAGCTCCCGTACATCCCCTACGGGGATATTAAGCCGCTCGGCGAAGTCATCAACGGATTGTGGCCGGTCCTCTGGCTTAAGGGAGAGCGCCTTATCTACCGCCTGCAGCAGGTTGAGGGAATAGCCTTCAGGCTGGCTTTCCGCAAGCGTAATACAGCTGTCCTGAATGCTGCGCGCGACGCTTGCCGGCGGCGCATTTCCGGTAATTAGCGTATACAGCACGGCACCCAGCGCGTAGATATCGGTCCACGGCCCAAGCTGGCTTGCCAGGTCACCAGTGTACTGCTCGAGCGGAGCAAAGCCCGGATGGAGCAGGGTGTTGCCTTCATCAAGCGACCCCTGGCTGCGACGTGCGGCACCGGTATTGAGCAGGATAGGCAGGCCGTTGTCCTGAATCTGGATGCTTCTCAGCGACAGGTTACGGTGGAGATGTTCTGCCGCATGCAGCGTTGCCAGCGCCCCGCAGAGCATCGGCAGCATGCGGCGGATCCAGGCTTCATCAATAAGCGACGGCTGCTGCTTTTGCAGCTCATCAAGCGTAATGCCGCTATAGAATAGCGTGACAACGTAGGCGGTATTGTTGTCGCTCCAGACGCGCAGCACCTGAGGTAAGTTGGGGTGGTTGAAATGAGCCAGCTGACGCGCTTCTTGTATAAAACCGTTCAGGCCGGTGGTGTACACCAGATGATCGCGTTCACTGTGCAGCACCAACTCCATAACGTCATTACGCATGGCGTAGGCTTTAGGCATATATTCACGAATAGCCACCAGGCGTTCGAGCTGGTGATCCCAGGCCCGATAAACGATGCTGGTCGTGCTGGCATCAATAGCTTCCTGAATCTCGAATTCATCAAAGCGGTAGCCAGGCGGCAGAGCGTTGGGCACTCTCGGAATAAAATCGTTATCTGTCATGATGTTCTCTGCGCGAAATCGTGCAACATGCGAAATATTTATTTTTGGGCGCGCCACGCACCGGCAGCAGGATCGCGCAACTGCGGGTGCAGTGACTCGATCAACAGCAACGTAATAGCCGTATTCGGCGTCAGCCAACCGGACCAGAGTTTGCGCACCTCGTTTAGCCGTGCCTGAAGACGCGGCTCATCAAGCGCCATGTCGCGTGGCACCTCAACGGCGATTGTGCCGCTGGCTTTCCAGCCGTTTATTTCCGGGTGATAAGGTAAAATTAACCAGCTTTGTGGCGCCTGTTCATTGCTGACGACCATACGCTCGTTATTCACGCTGGTGATAAGCAGCGTATCGGCGTCGGCAGCAGGGTTCAGCCCGCTGACCGGGAAACCGTGCACGAAAGACATCGTGATGCGTTTCTCGCCACCCGTGCCGCGCTGAATCACTTCGCTACTGCCGTTCAGCCAGCCACCTTTTTCGCATTTGCCGTTTTGTTTACTGGGAATAAACAGCGCGGTGCTGTTGGCGTCGCCCTGCCAGAACGTTCGCAGATGGCAGCCGTCCTGTAAGGTAAATTCCAGCCATGGGGTACGATCGAGCGGTGTGGAAAGGTCTTCCGGGCGTTCGTTACGGGTCGCAACGGATGACAGCGGAGATTCAATAGCAACGTCCCAGTCGCTGGCCTTAGTAGCTGAGCCACGAGCAAGCGAAGCACCCGCGGTATCTTCAAGCTGCCAGTTTACACGCTCAATTTCGCCGCACTGGTTTTCCAGGAGTGCACCGAGGCGGGGCATGAAGGTTTTGAGAATGAGCGGGTTTTTATCACCGTTCGCCACAATACGCACCGGTAGCTCGGCAGCACACCAGTTTTGCGGGGCGTTACTTTTAATATTGTCTATCCACACATCCAGCTTCTGGGAAGGCGACTGAACGATGCGGTAGTTCCCTGCCCAGACGGTAGTTGATGCCAGCAGCAACGCCATACCCGAAAGCCAGAGTTTCATAAAAATCCTTGTTAGCCTGTGTGTAAAGTGGAGGGCTAAAATCAACTCCTGCACAGGTTGCCGGGCCGACCGTTGCCATGCTCTCACGGTAATAACTTGTTATAAACTTCCCTATCGGAAAGTTTAGTTAATGATCCACGTTCCGTTATCAGCGTTCTGGCAAGCTTTGCTTTTATTATCTACCGCAACGCAGGTGGATTTTTTAGCCGCACGACGAGGGCGAGGGCGGTCTTTTTTCAGCGCCTGATTATAAAGTTCACTCTTCACCAGCGCTCTTAACGGGGCATAGCCCAGTAGCTCTTGCTTATCCTGCTCAGCAATAGCAAGCCAGTGATTTTCTACCTCACCAAGCACCGTATAGCTCTGACCATTCTCCAACTGGGCTATCACTTTGCCGCCAAAATCAGGTTTACTCATAATTGAGCCAGGATAAAGTGCCCGGTAGCTGGCATCCACAGGCGTAAATTCTTGTGGTGCCTCAACAGCATAGCGGTGGGTCAGGGTGACGCCGTTTACCGTGCTGGTCACAATGGTGTCGTCAGTCATCTTCGGCGGTGGCGCTTTACAACCGACAACCGTGGTGACAACAAGAAGGACTAACAGGCTTCGCAATTTCATTGAGACGTTCCCTGAGAAAAAGGTTAAAACCCAACCGCCGCGGAATGCGAGGAGCGCCGCACAGGAAAATGGTCCACGACGTGAGATACGCCCACGCAAAACAGTACGGTGGCCTGCCAGGCTCACCGCGACAAAGGAATTCGCGTGGTTTCAGTATAGTAGCGTGATTTTACATAGCCTGGTTAACAATTCAATGGCGATATAACACCTGAATAACCGATAACACGCATGTATGTTTGATGGCGGCTTTGCGCCGGCGAAAATTTGCCTGATGCAAAAGTAACCTGCGCGGCGGTCGGCGGTGCTGAAAAATAGGAAGATATGTCTAATTTTTTGAATTTATTTGAAAAATTCAGCATTTTCGACGAAGTCTTATTTTCATTGCCCGGTCAATACTTAAGCCGCACAGGTTTTTTTTGAGGAAATTCTTAAATCAAAGAAAAATAGTGCAGCTTGTCCATAAGCTGCCGGGCCGCATGCGATGACATCAGTTCCCACTTTGTTGTGAAAACAGCCTCAGCGCGCGTTCTCCGGTTTCATCAATGGGTAAATAAACCAGCAGTCGGGAACCATCTCGCGGCGCGGAATACCAGTTGACCTGCTGCATGCCGAAGGTACCAATTTGCGGGTGGGTATACTGCTTAATATGGTTCTCTATATTGCGAATTTCGTAGCGCTGCTCCCAGAGCGTTTTAAAAGTCGGAGAGGCGGCGAAAAACGATTCAAGTAAAGCTTCCCAGCGTGGGTCACCGCGATGCTCCGTGATCCCCGCGCGGAACCAGCCAACAAACTTGGGTAATACGTCTTCGTTACAGTCTACCCGGCTGCGCCAGGTTTCATTCGTCAGGTACTGATAGATGCAGTTGCGGTGTTCTGGCGGCTCGTTATCAAGATCAACGCCCATCAGCTGACAAAAATGCGAGTTGTAGCCAAGGATGTCGAAGTTGGGCTTCTGAATACTGGCCGGATTCGGCATTAATGCATCGAGCATGCGGCGCGCGGCGGGACTTAGCCCCTCACACTGAGCAGCAGCCGGGGCCTCGGAAGGCGGAAGGCCGGCCAGGATAAACAGATGACGAGTCTCCGCTGGGGAACACTGCAGCGCGCTGGCAATCGCCGTCATTGCCGTCGCTGAGGGATTCACCTCTCGCCCTTGTTCGAGCCAGGTATACCAGGTCACGCCAATGTCGGCGAGTAACGCCACCTCTTCACGGCGCAGGCCAGGCGTGCGGCGCCGTCCGCTGCGGGGCAGGCCAAGACGCTGAGGGTCAAGGCTTTCACGTCGGGTACGTAAAAAAAGCGCCAGCATTTTACGGCTGTCATCCAGCGGGCCGGTTCGCAGTTCAGACTGAGTGATGAGCATCACAACTACTCCAGTATAGTAGTGCCAATACCCGTATAAGCAGGAACTGGTACCCGGTTAAATTATCAGGAATGCTACGTCGGTATCCTGAACTATGCAATGGAGTCCCTGATGAATAATTCGCCTGTTTCACCCGGTCGTGCTGGCCTGGTGCTGTTGTTAACGGGCCAGATGCTGCCGTTAATCGACACATCTATCACCAACGTCGCGCTGGACTCAATAACGCAGTCACTTGGCACGACGCCCACCCAGCTGGAGCTTATCGTTGCGCTGTACGGCGTTGCCTTTGCCGTCAGCCTTGCAGTGGGCAGCAAGCTGGGGGATAACCATGGCCGCCGCCGGATCCTGATGTGGGGCGTGGTGCTTTTCGGCATCGCCTCATTCCTTTGTGGTATTGCCGGCTCAGTTAGCGAACTGTTGGCAGCGCGGACCCTGCAGGGTGTTGGCGCGGCGCTCATCGTGCCGCAAATCCTCGCCACGCTGCACGTCACGCTGAAAGGTACGGCTCATGCCCGCGCCATCAGCCTGTACGGTGGCATTGGCGGGATTGCTTTTATTATCGGTCAAATGGGCGGCGGCTGGCTGGTATCGGCAGATATTGCCGGCCTGGGCTGGCGTAATGCGTTCTTTATCAACGTGCCTATTTGCCTGTTAGTGCTGGCTATGAGCCGCTTTTATATTCCAGAGACGCGTAGTGAAAGCCACTCGCGTATCGACTGGCAGGGCACCGTCACGCTTGCGCTGATGCTGTGCTGCCTGCTGTTCCCGATGGCGCTCGGCCCCGAACTGCACTGGCCGTGGCCGATGCAGCTGATGCTGGTGGCGACGTTGCCGCTCGGTTACCTGATGCGCGTCGGAGCGCTGGGCCAGCAACAGCGCGGCCTACAGCCGCTGCTGCCGCCGAGGCTGCTGAAGCTGGGCAGCATACGTTTTGGCCTGCTGATCGCGCTGCTGTTCTTTACCTGCTGGTCGGGCTTTATGTTCTGCATGGCGCTGACGCTGCAGTCGGGCATGGGCATGGCGCCGTGGCAGTCCGGGAACAGCTTTATTGCGATGGGCATTTCTTATTTTGTTTCAGCGTGGTTTGCGCCGAGGCTTATCGTGCGCCATTCGCTCAGCACAATTCTGCTGAGCGGGATTGCGATTCAGGTTGTGGGCCTGCTGGGGCTGATATTTACGCTCTACCATTTTGGCACCCACGCCAGCCCGCTGGCTATCGCGCCTGCCACGCTGGTGACCGGCTACGGGCAGGCGCTGATTGTGAACAGCTTCTACCGTATCGGGATGCGCGATATCGATCTGAACGATGCCGGAGCGGCAAGCGCCATACTGAGCACCTTGCAGCAATCGGCCCTGGGGCTTGGTCCTGCCGTGCTGGGGGCATTGTTCCTGCATTTGCAGCGCCAAAGTGGCGATTACTCACTGGCGATGATGGGCTTCCTTGCGGCGGAGATCGTGATGATGCTGGCGCTTGCGGCGGCGGCAGTCACCCGGCGTCAGCTTTTGTCCGGTGAGAAGGTGCCCTTGAGATAACGCCCCGGTGGCGTACCGATAATGCGGGTAAAGGCAGTGGTAAAACTGCTGGCGCTTTGATAGCCCATATCATAGGCCACCCGTGTTATTGGCCCACCTTTAATTGTTTAAATAATCCGCAAATAATTCCTCAGGCATAAATAGTCCCCCGGTTAAGGCTGGGATCAAAATAACGTGGCGTGGTAATATCAGCTCCCAGATGATATTTGAATTAATTGCCATCCGTTATTACATCGGTGTTAATTATTCGTATCCGCTTTAATGTGAAATTCATCACTATTTATACTGTTGCTCAGAAGGGTCCTGCCTGAGCTAAACATCCAATTTTACGTATCTCTGAGGGAATTATGGCTGGCGAAATTATTCTGAATCTTGATTTGCCCGAATATCAAGATGATTTTCTTTCTTCGAAAGACGGCGGGGAGCCAAATGGACTTTGGCAGCAAGAGGCTAACAAAACGCTGGTCAGCCATCTGGATAAAATGGGTAGGGCGGCAAAAGATTATAAAAAGAATGTCAATCAATGCAAAAATCAAGCTACCAAATTAAGTAGTTATCACCATGCGATTTTTATCAGCGGTGCACGGGGCACAGGTAAGACGGTTTTCTTACGGAATATCCAGGCAGTCTGGGAGACTAACAAAAAACGGCATGTTGAAAATGTAAGCGATTTGCCAGATCTTTATTTTATCGATGCAATAGATCCGACCTTGCTTAATATACACGATCGTTTTTCAGAAGTGATTATTGCTTCCGTTTATGCAGCCGTCGAAAAGAAACTGAAACTCCCTAATATCGAACAATCAAAAAAAGACACTTTCTACGGCGCGTTGAAAACTCTGTCAGGGGCTTTAGGGGTTGCATCAGAGTTTGATGAGTACAGAGGTATCGATCGGTTGCAAAAATACCGCTCCGGCATTCACCTTGAAAAATATTTCCACCAGTTTCTTATCGCCAGCGTCGATCTCCTCGGCTGTGATGCCTTAGTGTTGCCAATTGATGACGTCGATATGAAGATCGACAATGCCTTTGGCGTGCTGGACGATATTCGCTGCATCCTTTCTTGTCCACTGATCCTGCCCCTTGCCAGTGGAGATGACGACCTTTATCGGCATATTACAACCATGCAGTTTGAAAGTTCACTGGCGAAAAGCAACCATGCCGGTAATTTTAACGAAGGCAAGATTATGGCAGAGCGTCTGTCAAAGGCATATTTGACCAAGGTTTTCCCTAACCATACTCGTTTACCTCTGGTGCCCATCAGCCAGCTTCTTTCCAAACTCAAAATTCAAAGCCAGGCGCAAAAAGGTCCCTACACATTTTCTGAATATGAGAATAAAATCAAGCGTGTGTTCTATCCGTTATGTAACGGGCAGGAGCGCAGCACCGACTGGCCAAAGCCTGACAGCGCCCGCGAAGTGACGCAGCTGGTCCGTTTGTTAACACCTTCACAGCTTGATGAAGACAAAACCGCAGACGAGTTGTGGCGGAGATTTTTAATCTGGGCAGAAGAAAAGCAGGACGGCATTGCACTGACTAACGCCGAGTCATTTCTTAAGGTGAGCACGATGCAACCGTCTGAGGCGCTGGATTTGAACTCGCTGATTGCTTTTAACCCGCTGCTGCAGAAAAATCGTTATAACTGGGCTAAAAAGGATTTTTACGATCAGCAAGCCAATAACATCGCAGATTTAAAAGCACATAAAACTAATAAAGGAATATTGGATACAGTATTTTCTCAGCGGAGTGACAGTATCTTAGACAGTCGAGATTATACGTTACGCAGTTTACCACCGCTTGAATTAATAATGGAGCCACTATTTCTCAGTAAGGAAATTGCTGAAAATAAAGAAGGGCGGAATGAGAGGTTATTGGCTATATACACTTATAATAACTATTATAGTCGTCAGCACAATAGGCGATATCATATTTTCTTTAGCCGCGCCTTTGAGGTTTTGGCATGGTCACTACTGGCTGTTACTGGTAATCTTTCATCGACATTTGATGATAAAAACGTGTTCAAAGAACAAATTAAAAATATGTTCATGAGAGCGCCGTTTTATTCAATATTTGCTTTAAATCCGACAAGAATCATCGATGAAGATGGAGAAGACGCATTGGATTTTGATGGTTCAATTTCATATGCCGCCGAGATTGATAAAATTGGTGATGAAATATATGACTGGTGGTGTGATTATGAAATTTCATCACTTAGGGGGAAGAACTTAATTCCGTTATTGTCCGTTGTGTTTAACAAAACATTTTCTCAGCTTAGTGTTTTGAGAAAAAATATTGTTACAGATAGAAAAAAGTTTAGCGATGAACATCTTTCTGATTTGTCAAATAGATTTGAATACATTTTTATTAATGCCTTGACGTCATTTTTGCGTGATGGAATTGTCATCAATACCAATGTGGCGACTGGAGCAAGATCTAACTCGGTTAGGAGTTTTGATGAATTCAATAAGTATGACAGAACAGTTTCAAGAAACCTTGGTCATATGCTGGGGATTATCGAGAGTGATAATAGGAAAGTATTGATAGAAAATGAAAGTGATAATGTTAAGTTAATCGTTGCAATGTCTCAAAATCCTGTTTTTTTCTGGGGTGAAAATGAGCAGTATCTCATTGGTAATAGCCGTGCAGAAAACGATTTGAATATGGAGGCGTTGAGGGTTGAAATAAATGGTCTAAACTTTAGTGGTGTTAGAGATTATTATTATTCCAGGTCGGGTCATAAAACCATCAGGGTTAGGGAAGTAGCAATATGGGCTGCTTCAAATATGGATGCGGCTCGTTTGTTATATGAAAAAATAAAGAATGATGAATATATAAGTCTTGATATATATTCTGGTGGCCAGGTTGAATGGATGTATAAAGGCCTGGCCCGTGGCTTAGGCAAAGAAGAATAAGGGCAGCCCATGTACAACCAGGACCCTTATTGGCTAATACCCAGCGCTTATCTGGCTTCCGACAGGATTTTTAATCGCTGCCTGCAGCAGCATGTCGGCGGTGTACTTTTCCAGGAGGATGAGAGGAAAGGCGAACGCGATGCCTTGCTGCTGGCCGCCCAGGACTATCAGTTTTATTTTGGTGGTCGCCTGAGAAAAGAAGACATTAAAAATAATGCAGAACTCTGGCGTCTTCCCTCCGCAGAGTTGGGCATTCATAAATTACTTGAGAAATACGTTGACCACTTTCTTCTCTGGCAGGGAGATTGCTTTGAGGTTCGGCGTGAAAAGCTTGAGTCCTGGGTCATGCTTTGTTCTATCGTCGATCCCGCCTGGATCATTGCCAGCGCTTATGTTCGGCTGCTGAAAGAGAATATTTTATCTGAGCATGAGTTTATTGCCGCCGTTATCGGGCGGCAATGTGCTTTCGCTTTTCCCGGTGAACGCAATGATGCTGAATATGCCGATAACCATGTGCATTTTAACGGCCACGGCTATTCCTCTTTATCTATGTTGAGTTTTATTGACGGGGATTTTGAACTTCAAAAAGGAATCAACTGGCCGCACCGGGAAGAATATACGCTTTTTGAAAGTGAGCACCTCGATAAGAATAATCTCCCTCACTGGCTTTCAACCTATGTTGCCTGTTTATTGCCTGTTATTTATAACGATGCCGCGCCGTCAGGAACAGGTTCAAACAAAGATATTGATTTTACAAAGCTCAATAATGCGACTGCTGTGTCAACGTCCGTCGATGAGCGGTGGGGACTTCTGGACAGGACCAGCCTCCACGAACCCGTTACACAGCAGCAACGTATTTTACAGATTGCAATCCAGTCCGACGAGCAGGGGCATAAACGCTGGATGCTTTTTTGCTGTGGATTGATGCTGGGAGAGCACTCTGCCGGATATGAACACTGTCTCGGAAACCTCATCCGCGTGAGTAACATATTACGCAACTATATGGTGGTCTCTGCGGTGGGTCTCGGCCAGTTTGTGGAATATTTCAGCTTTGGCGCTCGTCGGGCGGATAAGGATTTATTCCGGCGTGAGGCGGTGCGTTATGACCTTGGGAAGCATACTTCCCGAGAATATCGTGTGTCCCCCAACTTTATATTGGGAGAAAAAGACAGGCCGAATATTTACCATCACGATCTTAGTGACTTCTACGCCAATCATCACCAACAGGCGTTACCTGAACAGGCCCATCTGGTCATCCATTTTACCCGTGAGTTGCCGGACCAGGAGAAGCCTCATGACCGAAGGGTCCAGAAGCGTCGCGATGAACTGTTGCAGCAGGTCAGAGGGCTTGAGGATTTCAACGCCTCCGTCACGCTGAAAAATGGTGAGCATGTCAGCAGCATAGATGCTGAGCCACAGCCTGTGGATTTACGCCGCCTGGTGCGCGGATATGATGTGGCAGGAAATGAAAATGATTTGCCGATTGAAATATTTGCTCCGGTGCTCAGGGTTCTTCGGGCAGCAAAACATCCCGGCGGCATGCCGATGTCGACGCGATTGCAGCGGCCTTTTATTACCGTGCACTGCGGCGAAGACTACAGCCATTTGTTAAGCGGTTTGCGCGCGATGGACGAAGCCGTAGAGTTTTGCCAACTCAGGGAAGGGGACCGGCTCGGGCACGGGCTGGCTCTGGGCGTGGATGTCGGCCAGTGGGCAAATCGGCAGCGCCGGGCCTGGCTCACCGCGGGTCAGCATCTGGATAATTTAGTCTGGGCTTATCACCAGGCTGTTCAGCTATCTCAACACACCACTGAGCATATTCCCGTGATGCACGAGCTAAGGGATAAAATTCATCGCTGGTCTCAACGGCTTTATAACGAGATTTGCACGCCCGATCTGCTTTATCGTGCGTGGCTGCTCAGGCGCAACTGGCCTGATTTTGAAGAGATGCAGTCCGACATCAGCAATGTTACCGAATGGGCGCCCGATCATGAGTGGCTGCGCAAAGATGATAAGGATGAAGTGCTGCAAAAAGCCACGCAGTTTTGGGAGCGTTATTTGAACAGTGGCTTAGAAGATAACAACCCTTTTAATCGTATTATTTCAGTGAATTGCCAGCCTGAAGCAGGGGCGCTTTTCGCGCCTGACATTCACGACAATGAAGATGTATTATCCCAGGGAGAACAACGTCTGTATGAAGCCATTCAGGATTTCTTGATGGAGAAATATAGTCGAAAAGGACTGATCGTCGAAGCCTGCCCCACATCCAATATTTATATTGGACGTTTTGAAAAATACCATGAGCACCCGCTGTTTCGCTGGAACCCGCCGCAGCAAGAGTGGCTCAAACCCGGAGAGAAGTTTAACCGCTATGGTTTGCGTTCAGGCCCGCTGGCCGTTTGCATCAATACGGATGATTGCGCGCTGATGCCGACGACGATCGCGAATGAACATAGGGTAATACGTGAAACTGCCATTCAGTGTTTTGGCGTGGGGGCATGGGCGGCAGATTTATGGATCGACGCAATCCGACGTAAGGGAGTAAGTACGTTCAGATCAAATCATCTGCTGCAGGAGCAGACAAATTAGTCTTTTTGTGCCGCTCGTTTTGACTGATATTCAGGCAGAAATAAACCGCAGCAGGATCGCTTTTAAGGTGATTTTGCTGCGAATAATGCTCACCGGTGGCCGTAACTCTCTAAAATAATTAACCATTGCCGTTGAAATTATCCAGAATGATTAATTCATAGATTTCGTTGTTATTTGATTTTTTTAATTAAAAAAAACACTGGCATTAATTGTATGGATTAATGAAGATGTGAATGAGATTTTAAAATATCGTGAAAGTGGGTTAACATAGAGATACTTCATTCACCTGCGATGCAATATAATTATTATGCCTGCAATGAAAAAGACAATTATTTCTCTGACGACACTGGCGTTATTCGTAAGCTCTGCTAGCTACGCTAACGCGGATTCCACGCAAAAAACCGACTTCCTGCTGATTGGCGGCGGTATCATGAGCGCCTCTCTCGGGACGTGGCTCCAGGAGCTGCAGCCGGACTGGAAACAGGTCATGGTTGAGAAGCTCGACGGCGTGGCGCTTGAGTCCTCTAACGGCTGGAATAACGCCGGTACCGGGCACTCTGCAAATATGGAACTGAACTATACGCCGGAGCGCCCGGACGGTTCTATTGATGTCAGTAAAGCGCTGGAAATTAATGAACAGTTTATGATTTCTCGTCAGTTCTGGTCTGCGCAAATTCAGCGCGGTATTTTGAATGACCCACACTCGTTTATTAATTCCACGCCGCACATGAGTTTTGTCTGGGGCGATAAAAACGTTGAGTATCTGACCAAGCGTTATGACGCGCTGCAGAAAACGACGCTGTTCCAGGGCATGAAATTCTCTACCAGCCATGAGCAAATTAAGCAGTGGGCTCCGCTGGTCATGGCAGGGCGCGATGCGAACCAGAAAGTGGCGGCAACCTGGACGCCGGTTGGTACCGACGTTAACTACGGTGAAATTACCCGTCAGCTGATCGGCAGCCTGAAAAAGAGCCCGAACTTCTCCCTGCAAACTTCTTCTGAAGTCACCGACTTCAAACGCAACGGCGATAATTCCTGGCACGTTACCATTAAAGACGTGAATAGCGGCAAAGAGCAGGCTATCGATGCCAAATATGTCTTCATTGGTGCCGGCGGCGGTGCGCTGAAACTGCTGCAGGAAACCGGTATCCCGGAAGCGAAAAACTACGCCGGTTTCCCCGTGGGTGGTTCGTTCCTGATGACCGAAAACCCGGCGGTAACCAGCCAGCATCTTGAAAAAGTGTACGGCCAGGCTTCCGTAGGGGCACCGCCGATGTCCGTGCCGCACATTGATGCTCGCTTTATCGACGGTAAGCGCGTGGTGCTGTTCGGGCCGTTCGCGACCTTCTCTACCAAGTTCCTGAAAAACGGTTCCTTCTTCGATCTGCTGAGCACCACCACGACCAGCAACTTTATGCCGATGACCGACGTA
Organism: Cedecea sp.; assembly: GCF_036500665.1. Taxonomy (NCBI): domain Bacteria; kingdom Pseudomonadati; phylum Pseudomonadota; class Gammaproteobacteria; order Enterobacterales; family Enterobacteriaceae; genus Cedecea; species Cedecea sp. The sequence continues at coordinate 38,944 of NZ_DASYBS010000099.1, read as the reverse complement.
GGCCTGGATAACTTCGACCTGGTTAAATACCTGATTGGTCAGGTTATGCTGAGTGATGAAGACCGCTTCGAAGCGCTGAAAGAGTACTATCCGCAGGCGCGTAAAGAGGACTGGAAGCTGATTCAGGCCGGCCAGCGTGTACAGATCATCAAGAAAGATGAGAACAAAGGCGGCGTGTTGAAACTGGGTACCGAAGTTGTTGTTGACCAGCAGAAAACCATCTCTGCGCTGCTGGGCGCATCGCCTGGGGCTTCTACCGCTGCGCCAATCACGCTGAACGTGCTTAAGCAGATGTTCCCGCAGCAGTTCAACTCTCCGGAATGGCAGAACAAGATCCGTGCCGTGGTGCCAAGCTACGGTCAGGAGATGAACGGCAATGCGGCGCTGACTCAGAAAGTTTGGGATGACACCGCGGCCACGCTGCAGCTGACCAAACCGCCGGTCATTCAAATGAACGATCAGAGCGCTACACCGGTCGCTAAGCCTGCTGAAAGCAAAGCTGAAGCCTCTCCACAGCACGATATGGCGCTGTAAGCTTCACGCGTTAAATAAGTAAGAAAGCCTCTGCCAGCGCAGGGGCTTTTTTTTTGCGTATTAAATGCCGCCTTCTTATCTAATGGGGGATATTCCCCCGCTAACCGATATCTCTTATTGAGCGATCTGCCCTACAGTCCGCGTGTTGACAGGCGATAACGCCACTTTCAAGGAAAACACGATGACTAAACTGAATACCGGAATTTGCCTGCTTACCCTTTGCCTTGGTGCCGCCCTGCAGGCAAACGCCGCTCCTGCGACTGCGGATTGCCAGACGCTCCAGCTCGCAACTTGTCCCGCTCCCACGGACACGAAACTGCCTGACGTAAAAGATATGCTGACCTGGAATCAGCAGCAGCGCGTCGTGGGCTTTCGTAATGATTACAGTTCCTATGAGAGCGATGTTTTCAAAGCCGGGCAGTCTGTGCCTGTCCCACGCGCAGCAAAAGATCTCTCGGGCGTAAGCTATCAGTACGACGGACACGATTTTAAGCTGGGGGAATACCTCAAGCGAAACAGCGTGACCGGCATGATGGTCATTAAGGACGGCAAAATCGTCTGGGATTACTACGGGGAAGGCAACACGCCGACTACGCTCTGGACATCCCGCTCTGTTGGGAAATCTGTGGTCTCCACGCTGGTGGGCGTGGCGGTAAAAGAGGGGAAAATCACCTCGCTGGACGACGAGATTGTGAAATATAACCCGGACGTAAAAGGCACCGCCTGGGAGCACGTCACGGTACGCCAGCTGCTGCAGCACACCTCGGGCGTTAGCTGGGGGGAGGATTACACCAATCCGAAGTCCGACTTTGCCAGGCTGACGCAGTGCGAAGCGAACAGCGATACCTATGATTGCGTGAACAAGCTGGTGAAAGATCCGCAGCGTAAAGCCTACGCGAAGCCGGGTGAGGCCTGGTCTTACTCCTCCGGCGGCGCCTGGCTGTTGGGCGATACGCTGGAGAAAGCGACCGGCAAATCTCTGGCACAAAACCTTCAGGAGGCCATCTGGCAGCCATACGGCATGACGCACGACGGCGTGTGGCACAGCTATCAGAAAGGGAAGCATGATGTCGGCGCGCACGGCTTCAACGCCACGCTCGAAGACTGGGGTAAATTTGGCCTGTTTATCATGAACAACGGCGTGCTGCCGGACGGCAAGAAAATGCTGCCTGATGGCTGGGTGTCACAGGCTCGTGACTGGAATAAAGCGCAAAAATCCGTCACCGCCGCGCATCCGGACGGCAGCTACGGTTTTGAATGGTGGAACAACAGCGTTCCGGCGAATGCGAGCGATGTAGGGCCGAAACACGGTCTGGAAAGCAAAGACTCCATGTGGGCGCTGGGGATTTTTGGGCAGATGATCATGGTGAACCAGAAAGAGAAGCTGGTGATTGTCCAGTGGTCGACCTGGCCGAAGGCGGAGCCGTCTTTCAGCGCCCAGCCGCTGGAGGCGTCCCTGATGTTTAACGCCATCGCGAATTCGCTGAAGTAACAGGAAAGCCAGCCGAAAGGCTGGCTTTTTACTTTTTTTAGGTCTTACAGGCCGCGTTTATCCATCAGTAAGGCAAGGTCAACAAGGCGATTCGAGAAGCCCCATTCGTTGTCGTACCAGGCCAGAATTTTGACCAGGTTACCGCCAATCACCAGCGTAGACAGCCCGTCAATAATCGAAGAGCGTGGGTCGCCCTGATAATCGCTGGACACCAACGGTTCATCGCTATAGCCCAGAATGTTTTTCAGCGGGCCTGATTCTGCGGCTTTACGGAACGCCGTGTTCACTTCCTCTGCGGTCACATCGCGTTTAAGCGTCACGGTTAAATCGACGATAGATACCACCGGCACCGGCACGCGCAGTGAGTAGCCGGTCAGGCGGCCGTCCAGTTCAGGGATAACTTTACCGAGGGCTTTTGCCGCGCCGCTGGAGTAGGGAACTATCGACAACGCTGCCGCACGCGCGCCGCGCAGGTCTTTTTCCGGCTGGTCGTGCAGCGCCTGGCTGTTGGTGTAGGCATGGGTGGTGTTCATCAGCCCGTGTTCAATGCCAAAAGCCTGATGCAGAACCTGAGCGGCAGGGGCAAGGCCGTTGGTGGTGCAGCTGCCGTTACTCACCACAAAATGCTTCTGCGGGTCATAGCTTTCGTGGTTCACGCCCAGCACGATGGTCAGGTCGTCATCTTTACCTGGGGCGGAAATAATCACGCGTTTTGCGCCGCCGTGGGTGATGTGAACCTCTGCTTTTTCACGGCTGGTGAAAAATCCGGTAGCCTCGATAACGATATCTACGCCAACATCGCGCCACGGGATCTGCGCCGGATCTCTTTCGCTAAAGACGCGAATCGGCTTGCCGTCAACGTGCAGCTGGCCTTCGGAGGCCTCTACCGGCGCGGGCAGTTTGCCCATTAGCGAGTCGTGTTTTAACAGGTGTGCGAGGGTTTTGCTGTCCGTCAGATCGTTGATAGCAACAATCTCAATCTCCGGGTTACCCAGGGCAGCACGCAGCACGTTACGCCCGATCCTGCCAAAACCATTAATCCCGACCTTAACCATGATTCACTCCTTCTCTTGAATGTCTGGGGTCAGAGTATGCTCAGGGGGGAATGGCGTAAATGACAAAAAAGGATCAATTCACGCCAACTTACGGCAGTGGAAGCGTTCGCGGTATTCTCCCGGGGTAAGGTGGAGCTGGCGCTCAAAAACGCGGCGGAGGTTAATGGCGCTGCCAAAGCCTGCTGCCGCTGCGACCCGCTCAAGCGTGTCGGTTGACTGTTCAAGGTGGTGGCGCGCGGCGGCAAGCCTGGCCTCTTCCACGTAGCGAGCGGGGGTAACGCCGGTTTCGCGGGTAAAGACGCGGGTAAAATTCCGTGGGCTCATGGCAACTCGCTCCGCCAGTTTTTCCACCGACAAATCGTCCGCAAGGTTATCCAGCAGCCAGTCCTGAAGCTGGCCTATAGGCCCGGTATTGGCGGCCTGGCGCAGATGATAGCGGCTAAACTGCAGCTGGCCGCCGGGGCGGTGCAGGTACATCACTAAATCCTGAGCGACGTCACGGGCGAGGGTGAAACCGTAATCGGCCTCCACCAGCGCCAGCGTAAGATCGAAGCCGGAACTCACGCCGCCCGAAGTCCATACCGGCCCGTCCTGAATGTACAGCGGGCCGCCTTCGACTTTAATTTGCGGCCATTTGGCCTGCATTTCCTCAAGCATCCGCCAGTGGGTCGTTGCCCTGCGGCCATTCAGCAGCCCGGCCTGGGCTAATAACATGGCACCGCCACAGATGGAGGCAATGCGTTCGGTATGCGGCGACGCGCGGCGTATCCACTCCACCACGGCGCTGCCTTCGGGCTCGCTCATGCCTTTACCGGTGATCATGATGGTGTCGCGAGGCTCGTCGGGATCGAGGTCTGCCAGCCGGTGGTCGGCCAGCAGGTTGAGCCCGGACATGCCGTGCACAACGTGATGAGGCTGCGTGGTTGCGATGCTGATGCGGTAGCGAGGTTCGGCGAGCGCCTCCGTATGCAGGCGGTTGGCCTGCATCAGAATATCGGCGATACCGGCGGCTTCGAACAGCATGCCGCCGTCAGGGACAATAACCAGAATAGTTTTCATGTCCTGAAAAGTACGCTTTTAACAAATTAAGTCAATAGGGCTAGCCGTAGTGTCGTTTTCCCCAGTCGAGCGCCGTCTCAATCAGCTGAGTCAGCAACTGCTGGAATTGGCTGCCTTTATCGTCTGACCATGCAAAACTCTCTTCATCCATATAGCAGCACTGCGCCACTTCCAGCTGCACGGCATGAATGTTGTGCTCCGGCGCGCCGTAGTGGCGCGTGATGTAGCCGCCCTTGAAGCGCCCGTTCAGCACTTTGCTGTAGCCGTTGAAATGCTCGCTGGTTTTCAACAGCTCGGCGCTGAGCGCCGGGTCACAGCTGGCTCCGTCTGCGGTACCGAAGTTAAGGTCCGGCAGGCGACCTTCGAACAGCCGAGGTACCACGGACTTGATGGAATGCGCGTCCCACAGAATCGCATAGCCGAAGGTTTCTTTCAGTCGGGCGAGTTCCTGAGCAAGCGCCTGATGATACGGCTGCCAGATGTTGGTCAGAATGTCGGCTCTGGCCTGCGGGTCGGGGGATTTTCCTGGCTCAAACAGCGGCTCTCCGTCGAAAAAAATATCCGGATACAGCCCGGTGGTGGCGGTGGTGTAAAGCGGCTTATCGTCCGACGGGCGATTCAAATCAACCACGTAGCGGGAGTAGTTGGCGCTGAGCGTGCTGGCGCCCATTTCGCGTACCGGTTGGTAAAGTTTTGGAATGTGCCAGTCGGTATCTTCCCGTTTTTTTGCCCGTTCGGTCAGCCCGTTGGCCACTTCCGGCGTCAAATGCGTGCCGGGGTGCGGCATGCTGATAAGCAGCGGCAGTTTGCCCTGGTGAAGCTCAAAGCCTTTAATCATTCCACACCTCTTTACCGTGATAGATAACCTGTTTGGAGAGCGTGCCACCCAGCCAATAGCTGAGTTCGGCGGGATGTTCTATCTCCCAGGCAACAAAGTTTGCTTCTTTACCGGCTTCAAGCGACCCGGTTTGATCGCTGATGCCAAGTGCACGCGCCGCATTTATCGTCACGCCTGCCAGCGCTTCCTCTGGCGTCAGGCCAAACAGCGTACAGGCCATATTCATCATCAGCCGTAGCGACTGTACCGGCGAAGTGCCGGGGTTGAGATCGCTGGAAATAGCCATCGGCACGTGATGTTTACGCAGCAGCGAAACCGGCGGTTTTTGCGTTTCGCGCAGGAAGTAAAATGCTCCCGGCAACAGGACGGCGGTTGTGCCATGCTCTGCCATCAGGCGAATATCCTCCTCGCAGAGATATTCGAGGTGGTCGGCAGAAAGCGCGTTATGGCGTGCGGCGAGCCCCGCGCCGTGCAACAGCGAAAGCTGCTCGGCGTGAAGCTTGACCGGCAGGCCGAGTTCATTCGCTTTCGTGAACACGCGATCAACCTGCGGGACGGAAAACGCCAGGTGTTCGCAAAAGGCATCCACGGCGTCGACCAGCCCTTCGTTATGCAAAGCGGGTAACCAGCGTTCGCACACCTCGGTGATAAAGTCGTCGCTGCGGTCTTTGTATTCCGGCGGCAGGGCGTGCGCGGCCAGGCAGGTGCTGTAAATCGTCAGCGGCAGGCTCTGCGCCAGCTGGCGGATCACGCGCAGCATTTTGCGCTCGTCTTCAAAGCTGAGGCCGTAGCCTGATTTCACTTCCAGCGTGGTTACGCCGTCTTTGCGCAGCGCATTAATGCGGCGGCTGGCGCTTGTCAGCAGGTCGGCTTCGCTCGCCTGACGCGTGGCCTTCACCGTGCTGGCGATGCCCCCACCCGCCGCGGCAATGTCAGCGTAGGTTGCGCCGTTAAGGCGCATCTCAAATTCCTGACTGCGGTTGCCGCCGAATACGCTATGGGTGTGGCAGTCGATAAGGCCGGGGGTAACAAGTTTGCCGTGCAGGTCGCGCTCTTCGTCATAAGGCTGGTCGGGACGCTGGCTACAGGGGCCAACCCAGGCAATTTTGTCGCCTTCGGTCAGCAACGCCGCGTCTTCGATAAGATTGTAATGGCCGTTGACCATGGTGGTGATGTGGCAATTGCGCCATAAAATCCGCATAAGATCTCTCTCATCAGGACAGGGCGCGGCGAGTGCCGCGCCACAGAGGAACTACTTCGCCAGCATTGGCAGGTTCAGACCGTGCTCTTTTGCACACTCGATAGCAATATCATAGCCCGCATCCGCATGGCGCATGACGCCGGTTGCCGGGTCGTTATTCAGCACGCGGGCGATTCGCTCCGCCGCTTCGTCGGTGCCGTCGCAGACGATAACCATGCCGGAGTGCTGCGAGAAGCCCATGCCGACGCCGCCGCCGTGGTGCAGGGAAACCCAGGTCGCGCCGCTTGCCGTGTTCAGCAGGGCGTTCAGCAGCGGCCAGTCGGACACCGCATCGGAGCCATCCTGCATTGATTCGGTTTCGCGGTTCGGGCTTGCCACCGAGCCGGAGTCAAGATGATCGCGCCCAATGACGATAGGCGCAGACAGCTCGCCGCTTCTGACCATTTCGTTAAACGCCAGCCCCAGTTTGGCGCGCTGACCCAGGCCGACCCAGCAGATACGCGCCGGCAGGCCCTGGAAGCTGATGCGCTCTTTGGCCATGTCCAGCCAGCGGTGCAGGTGTTTATCGTCCGGGATCAGCTCTTTGACCTTGGCGTCGGTGCGGTAGATATCCTCCGGGGAGCCGGAAAGCGCGGCCCAGCGGAAAGGCCCGATGCCGCGGCAGAACAGCGGGCGAATATAGGCCGGAACAAAGCCCGGGAAATCAAAGGCGTTGCTCACGCCCATCTCTTTCGCCATCTGGCGAATGTTGTTGCCGTAGTCGAAGGTTGGGATACCCTGCTGCTGGAAGGCGAGCATCGCCTTCACGTGCTCTGCCATCGAAGCTTTCGCCGCCTGAGTCACCACGGCAGGCTCAACGGCGGCGCGTTCGCGGTACTCTTCCCAACTCCAGCCCACGGGCAGGTAGCCGTTGAGCGGGTCGTGGGCGCTGGTCTGGTCGGTCACCATGTCCGGGCGAACGCCGCGTTTTACCAGCTCCGGCAGAACTTCTGCCGCATTGCCGTGCAGGGCGATAGAAACGGCCTTACCTTCGCTGGTGTAGCGTTTGAGGCGGGCGAGGGCGTCGTCCAGGTCTTTGGCCTGCTCGTCGACATAACCGGTGCGGAGGCGGAAGTCGATGCGTGACTGCTGGCATTCAATGTTCAGCGAACAGGCACCGGCCAGCGTGGCGGCCAGAGGCTGTGCGCCGCCCATGCCGCCCAGGCCTGCGGTCAGCACCCAGCGCCCGGTCAGCGAGCCGTTGTAGTGCTGGCGGCCCGCTTCGACGAAGGTTTCGTAGGTGCCCTGCACGATGCCCTGGCTGCCGATGTAAATCCACGACCCGGCGGTCATCTGGCCGTACATCGCCAGACCTTTAGCGTCCAGCTCGTTAAAGTGTTCCCAGTTTGCCCAGTGCGGCACCAGGTTTGAGTTAGCAATCAATACGCGCGGCGCGTTGGCGTGGGTTTTAAAGACGCCAACAGGCTTGCCGGACTGCACCAGCAGGGTTTCGTCCTCATTCAGCGCTTTCAGCGCCTCCACCATTTTATCGAAGCATTCCCAGTTTCTCGCTGCCCGACCAATGCCGCCGTAGACCACCAGCTCTTTCGGGTTCTCAGCCACATCCGGATCGAGATTATTCATCAGCATGCGCAGCGGGGCTTCCGTCAGCCAGCTTTTTGCATTCAGCGTTGTGCCGCGTGGCGCCCTGATTTCAACATCACGATAACGAGAAAACTCACTCTTCATGGGGGTTCACCTTGTTTTGAGATAACGGAGAAATGCTCACGAAAAATACCATGTCATTTTTTCGCTTGCTTGTATATACATGATTAGCATATTTGATGCCAGGCGCGACATTGAATTTATTTATATTTAAAATCAATTGGTTATTGTGTTTTGTGTTAATAGTTACATCATATATCCCGCTAAAAACTCGCCTGGATGCACTCTTTTGGCGCTCTTTACAAAGCGATTGATCCTTTTTAGGGCAAAAAGAGCAGTTCAGATAGCTGGTAAACCGCTCGGAAGGCACCGTTTAATCCTGATAAAAATCACGGTTAGATCACATTTAAAATTTAATAAAACAATCATATATTTGTTTTTAAACAATAAATTGTCTTTATTTCAATGTTGCGTTTTTGTTATGGCACAGGCTTTGCAGATTGTACATACAATGCTATACATAGCTTTTTTACGCAGCCGTTCATTTCTTCGGCAGCCAGATGACCATGAGGCGTAGCGATGATTACTTTCAACAATGTGACCAAGTTTTACGACGACGGAACGGTCGTGGTGGATGGACTGAACCTGACCGCACCCGGCGGCAAAATCACCGTGCTGGTAGGCCCTTCAGGCTGCGGGAAAACGACGTCACTGCGGATGATTAATCGGCTGATTGAGCCGTCCTCCGGCGAGATCTTGCTTAACGGCGAGTCCACCGCAGAAATGGACGTGGTGCAGCTGCGTCGGCGCATTGGCTACGTTATCCAGAATGCGGGCCTGTTCCCTCACAAAAACATTATCGACAACATCGCTACCACGGCGATCCTCAACGGCATGGCCAAGGCCAAAGCCCGCGCAAGAGCTGGCGAACTGCTAGAGGTCGTTGGCCTGGCGCCGCAGCTGGCAAAGCGCTATCCGTGGCAGCTTTCGGGCGGCCAGCAGCAGCGCGTGGGGGTTGCCCGTGCGCTGGCCGCTGACCCGGAGTTCATGCTGATGGATGAACCCTTCAGCGCCGTGGACCCGGTGGTGCGCGATCAGCTGCAGGAAGAGTTCCTGCGCATTCAGAAAGAAGTCAGCAAAACCATCATTATGGTGACTCACGATATCGATGAGGCGATGAAGCTGGGCGACCTGGTGGCGGTGCTGAAGCCCGGCGGGAAGCTGGGGCAGATGGCCTCGCCGGGCGAGCTGCTTAACGCGCCACAAAGTGATTTCGTGGCCGATTTCATTGGCCGCGACCGGGGATACCGCAAGCTGAGCTTCTACAATTCGGGGCCGCTGGCGTCGATGCAGACGGAGCCGACTGCCGAGGTCGGCACGCCGATTGACATGGCGCGCAACATTGCGGTGCAGCGCTGGCTGCTGGTGACCCGCGAAGGCAAAGCCTGCGGCTGGTTTGATACGCATCAGCAGGTTGAGGCCGTTGTCCCTGAGCACATTAATCTGGGCGCCACCTTTTACCCGCAAAGCGGCACGCTGCGCCAGATGCTGGACTCCGCGCTCAGCTCACCGTGCCACCGCGCCGTGGTGATTGACGACCGAGCCGAAGTGCTGGGCACGCTGGGGTTGGATCACGTGCTGGACGCGTGTAAATCCATGGCGCGGGAGGCGGTATGAAATTTGACTGGCTGTGGGCGCAAAGCGACAAAATCTTTCATTTACTGCTGTGGCACCTCTACCTCTCGGTCACGCCAATCCTGATTGGCCTGCTGCTGGCGATCCCGGCCGGCTGGCTGGTGAGCAGCATGCCGCGCGTAAAGGGCGTCATTCTTAACCTGTTCGGGCTGTTGTACACCATTCCGTCCCTGGCGCTGTTTGTGCTGCTGCCGCCGCTGCTCAATACGCAAATCCTTGACCCGATTAACGTGGTGGTGGCGCTGACCATTTATAGCTTTGCGCTGCTGGTCAGAACGGTGTGTGACGGGCTGGACTCGGTGCCCACCGACACCCGGCAGTCCGCTTTTGCCCTCGGCTATAAGCCGATACATCAGTTTTTCCAGGTTGACCTCCCGCTGGCGGTGCCGGTCATTGGTTCCGGGATGCGCGTGGCCGTGGTTTCCAACGTCAGTATTGTTTCCGTCGCCGCGCTGATAGGTGCCCCGCAGCTGGGGTCGCTGTTTACCCAGGGGTTTCAACTGCAGTTTCTGACGCCGATTATTGCCGGCATCGTGCTGTGTATCGTGCTGGCTTTCGTCCTTGACTGCGTGGTCGTCGCCGTCACCCGCTCTTTAAGCCGCTGGCAGCCAATAAGGGGATAATGTATGTCTGACTGGTTCTTTACGCTCAGCCACTGGTATGGCGATGACGGTATTCTCCCGCTGCTGGCACAGCACATTGGCTACAGCGCCGTGGCGCTGGCGATAGCGATTGCCATTGCTTTTCCGGTGGGCTGCTACACCGGCCATACCGGTAAGGGCGAAGCGCTGCTGATTGGCACCACCAACGCGCTGCGCTCGCTGCCTTCGTTTGGCCTGATTATCCTGCTGGTTATCCTGATGGCGGGCTATTTCGAGTCGGATATGGCCTTTATTCTGCCGTGCATCATCGTGCTGGTGGTGCTGGCGCTGCCGCCCATAGCGCTCGGCGTGCATGCGGGCATCCGCTCCGTTGACCCGAGCGTGCATGATGCCGCCAAAGGCATTGGCCTGACGCCGTTCCAGGTGCTGACGCAGGTTGAACTTCCGTGCGCCACGCCGTTGATTCTGTCCGGCATTCGCAGCGCCACGCTACAGATTATCTCTACCGCCACCATCGCGGCCTATGTCTCGCTGGGCGGTCTTGGCCGATTAATTATCGACGGTCGTGCGGCCAACGATTTTGCGCAGATGACCGCCGGCGCGGTGCTGGTTGCCGTGCTGGCGCTGCTTGTGGATGTGTTCTTTTCCCTTTCGGTGAAGTACGTGGTTTCCCACGGTATTTCCCGACGTATCAAAACCCAGTGATGTTGAGCCCGTTAATTACACAAGGTGAACGCGATGAATATGAAGAAACGTTGTTTGACGCTGTTGAGTGCCGCGATGCTGTCCGTTGTTTCCTCCGCGTGGGCGGCGGACTCGGGCCAGAAGGTGATTATTGGCTCGGCTGATTTCCCGGAAAACCAGCTGCTGGCGACGATTTATGCCGGAGCCCTGGAAGCGCAAAACATCCCGGTGGAGAAGAAGCTGAATATCGGCAGCCGCGAAGTCTACATTCCGGCGCTGCTCGACGGCTCCATTAACGTTATCCCTGAATACAGCGGCGCGCTGCTGAGCTACCTGGACGCCAATAATAAAGCACACAGCTCTGACGAAGTGGCCACCGCGCTGGCGGCGAAGCTGCCGGCAAAAGTGAAGATGCTGAACACCGCCGTGGCGCAAAACAGCGATGTTATCGCCGTGACCAAAAAAACGGCGGATAAATACCAGCTCAAAACCATTGATGACCTGAAGCCGCATGCGGCAGAACTCATCCTGGGCGGCCCGGCCGAATGGAAAACGCGTCATGAAGGCGTGCCGGGGCTGAAAGAAGTCTATGGCCTGAACTTCAAAAGCTTCAAAGTGCTGGACGTGGCGGGCCCGCTAACGCTGACCGCGCTGAAAAATAACCAAATCCAGGCGGCGGATTTGACGTCCACCACGCCGGAAATCCAGAAAGATCATCTGGTGGCGCTTGCCGATCCGAAAAACCTGTTTGCGGCACAAAACATCGTCCCGATTGTCGCCACCGCCACGCTGAACCCGACGATTGAGAACACGCTGAACAAAGTGTCTGCGCAGCTAACCACCGCAGATTTGATTGCCATGAACGGGCAGCTTGCCGAATTCGCCAGCATTGATGACGTGGCTCATCAGTGGCTGGTTAAACATGGCCTGAGCAAGTAAGGGCGCACAATGACAAGACAAACTGGCTCCTCCGCTCACCTGCATCAGGCCGTGACCCTGGGCAGAGCGCAGACCACTCTCGAAGAGTTAGTGCGCATTGCCGACGGGGCTCCGGTCGCGCTGGCCGAAGAAGCGCTGGCGAACATGGACCACGTCAGCGGGTATATTCGACGAGCAATAGATGAAGGGCAGGTGATCTACGGGCTGACCACCGGGGTAGGTGACCTGGTCACGGAACGCCTTTCCGCCGACCAGATAGCCAGCGTACAGCTCAATATGCTGCGCAGTCACGCCTGCGGGATGGGGCCAGATTTGTCCGTACGCGAAGTGCGGGCGATGATGGCAGTGATGCTGAAGTCGCTGCTGCAAGGCTACAGCGGCGTCAGTGCCGAGCTGGCGAAACGCATGGCCGAAATGTTGAATCGCCAGGTTACGCCGTGGTCGCCGGCCAGCGGCTCTGTTGGTTATTTAATTGCGACGGCGCATATCGGGCTGTCGCTGTTTGGGGAAGGGCAGTGTTGGTATCAGGGCGAGCTTTTGCCGTCTGCCGAAGCCCTGGCAAAGGCGGGCATCGCCCCTCGAATCCCTGGCCCGCGTGAAGGTCATGCCCTGATAAGCGGCACCTATGAAATCACCGGCCTGGCGTGCCTGGCCGTGCATGATTTTGAGCGGTTGCTGCCGGTGGCGGATATGGCCGGCGGCATGTGTCTGGAGGCGCTGAAGGGCAACACCCGTGGCTACGACGCAAGGCTGCATGCCCTGCGTCCGCACGACGGGCAGCAGAAAACCGCCGCGATTTTGCGCCGCTTGCTCAGCGGCAGCGAGATCTTTGCCCGTTACCGCGACCATCGCGTACAGGATGCCCTGAGCCTGCGCTGCATTCCGCAAATTCACGGCGCGGTGCGCGACCAGCTCGCCCATTGCCGCCAGATTGTGACCATCGAACTGAATTCGGTCACCGATAATCCGGTCTTCCTGATCGAAGATGACGCGCTGGTTATTCTTCCCGGCGGCAACGGCCACGGTGCCCCGCTGGCGCTGGCATTGGATTCTCTGGCGATAGCCATTGCCCAGGTCAGCACGGCGTCTCAGGCTCGATCCGACCGTATTACCAACGTTCACCTGAGCGGCCTGCCGGCGTTCCTGGTCGGCAGAAGCGGCGCAAACTCCGGCATGATGATCCCGCCTTACGTTGCCGCCGCGCTGGCGGGGGATAACCGCAGCCTGGCCGCGCCGTCCAGCGTGCATACCGTCACCACCTGCGCCGGGCAGGAAGACCATATCAGCATGGGCGTTTCTTCGGCTCGCAAGGCGCTACAGGCGGTTAGCAATGCGGTGGATATCGTTGCCATCGAGCTGCTGTGTGCCAGCCAGGCGCTGGAGTTCCATCGCCCGCTGCGTGCTTCGGTCGGCGCGGAGTTGACGCTGGGTATGGTGCGCGAGCTTGTGCCGTTCCGCGAAACGGACACCGCGCTGTACCCGGACATGCATGCCGTGCGGGATTTGATTGCTGAAGGCGAGCTAAGCCAAAGGCTGCTCTCCCTGATTGAGGAGTCACAACATGAGTGAAGCTTTGCAGCCGCTAAAAGGCATAAGAGTGCTTGATCTATCCCGCGTGCTGGCTGGCCCGTGGTGCGCTTCCTTACTGAACGATCTGGGTGCTGAAGTCATCAAGATTGAGATGCCGGGCAGCGGGGATGACTCCCGCAGCTTTACCCCCCATATTGCCGGGGAAAGCAGCTACTTCATGCAGCTTAACCACGGTAAAAAAAGCGTCACCCTGGATTTAAAAGCCCCGGAGGGATTAGCCATCCTCAAGCAGCTGGTGGCGCAGGCCGACGTGCTGGTGGAAAACTTCCGGCCGGGCGTAACCAAACGCCTCGGCATCGACTACCCGACGCTGCAGGAGATTAATCCGCGGCTGGTTTATGCCAGCATTTCCGGGTTTGGGCAGCAAGGGGCGATGGCGCACAAAGCCGCTTATGACCACATCGTGCAGGCCTATGGCGGCATTATGCAGGTCACCGGCTGGGCGGAAGGGGAGCCAACCCGCGTCGGGGACGCGATAGGCGACGTGGTCGCCGGGCTGTACGGCAGTTGGGCGGTGCTTGCCGCGCTGCTGCAGCGCGGGATCGGCGGCCAGGGGCAGCATCTTGATGTCTCGATGCTGGATACCATGGTGACGATGCAAATGGTATCCCTGACCCAGTGGATTGGCGGCCAGCCTCCCGCCGGGCGGCTCGGGAACGCGCATCCTATCAGCGCGCCGATGGACAGCTATCCGGCTCAGGATGGCCACATCGTGATTGCGGTCGCCAACGACAAGCTGTTCCGCCAGCTTTGCTCGGCGATGGACAAGCCCGAGCTGGCAAGCGATCCGCTTTATCTCACCGACCCGCTGCGCCTGGCTAACCAGCAGCCGCTTCGCGTAGAAATCGAGCGCTGGCTGGCGGATAAAACCGTCAATGATGCGCAGGCCATTCTAGACAGCGCAGGCGTTCCGGTCTCCGCTGTTCTGCGCCTCGATCAAATCCTTACCAGTGATTATGCGCGAGAGCGCGAGCTTGTGAAGCAGGTGAAACACCCGACGGCAGGCAACATCTCTATTGTTCCGCAGCCGGTGAAAATGAGCGCCATGACGGCAGAGCCCGCGCTGGTTCCGCCTGCGCTGGGCGAACATACGGCAAGCGTGCTGCGAGAATTACTGGCGATCGACGAGGCAACGCTTAAGCAGTTAAAGGCGCAGGGCGTAATTTAACCGGCGGAGAAGGTAAATGGTGCAAATAAAAAAAGTGGCGGTAGTCGGGGCCGGAACGATGGGCGCACGTATTGCCGTAGTGATGGCGCGGGCGGGCTACCGCGTTAGCCTGTGGTCGCGCTCTGAGTCGACGCTCGACAAAGCGCGGACCATTGTGGACTCGCTCGCTGCCAGCGAAAACGTGGCATTCACGACGTCGCTGGAGGCTTGCCTGGCCGACGCTGACCTGGTTTCTGAAAACGTTGCCGAAGATGTGGCGCTCAAGCAGCGCGTGCTGAATGACATCGAACAGCAGGTTAGCGCTGACTGCGTGATAACCACCAACACCTCAAGCGTGTCCATCACGCTGCTGGCGTCGGCCCTGAGCCAGCCGCAGAGGCTGATCGGCATGCACTGGTTTAATCCGGCGGACACCATGCCGATGATCGAGATTGTGCGCGGTGAAAACACGACGGACGAGGTCTGCCAGCGGGTGCGGGATATTTGCCAGCAGCTGGGCAAAGAGACGATCGTCGTTAATCAGGATATTCCGGGCTTTATTATCAACCGGCTGCAGTACGCGATGCTGCGCGAGGCGCTTTATCTGGTGGATGCCGGGATTGGTTCCGTGGAGGATGTCGACCGTGCGGTGCAGAGAACCCTTGCTCCGCGCTGGGCGGCGATGGGGCCGATGAAGCTGATGGATTTTGCCGGGCTGGATACGGTGGAAAAAGTCGCCGGGATCTTGCTGCCTGTGCTGGATAACAGCAGCCAATTACCTGCCTGGCTGAAAGAGAAGGTGGCCGACGGCAAACTCGGCGTAAAAAGCGGCGAGGGCTTTTATGCCTGGACCGCTGAGGCAGCCTCAGCCGCAATGCGCAAGCGTGATGAAACGGTCAGGCACCTGACCGGGAGCGATAAGCATGAGTGATATTCTCTCCCGCGTGGACGGCGCGGTTGCCGTGGTCACCCTCAACCGGGCGCAAAAATATAACGCGCTAACCGCTGAAATGCTGGATGAGCTGGTCAGCACGCTAAAGGCGCTGGACGGGCGAGCGGACGTCAGAGCGATCGTTTTGTTTGGCTCCCCCAAAGCCTTCTCTGCCGGGGCCGACACCGGCACGCTGGCGTCCGCTTCGGCAACCACGCTGTGGCGCAGTGGGTTTAGCGAGAAGTGGGACAGGGTCGCCGAGATCGAAACGCCGCTGATTGCCGCCGTCTCCGGCTACGCCCTCGGCGGCGGGCTGGAGCTGGCGCTGCTGTGCGACATGATTATCGCCGATCAAAGCGCGGTCTTCGGCCTGCCGGAAAGCCACATCGGTATTATCCCCGGCGCGGGCGGCACGCAGCGGCTGGTGCGAGCCGTGGGCAAGTCGCTGGCAATGGACATGTTATTGAGCGGCAGACGAATTGACGCGCAGGAAGCGCTGCGTGCCGGGCTAGTCAGCCGCGTGACGGATTCACTTGAGGAGCAGGCGTTAATATTGGCTAATCAGGTGGCTAAAGCCGCGCCGCTGGCGGCGATGATGATTAAAAAAGCCGTGGCGGCGAGCTACGAAATGCCGCTGAGTGCGGGCGTGGCCTATGAACGATCGCTCTCTGCGTTAATCGCCGACAGCGAAGACCGGTCGGCGGGGCTGGCGGCGTTTAAAAATAAGCAGTCGCCTGAGTTTAAGGGGCGATGAGGTGAAGTAGAGGTGAAACCGGCAGCCAGTCTGCCGGTTTTTTTATGCTGTAAGAGTGACGCGCGCAAAAAAGGAAGGGGCAGCGGAAACCACGCTGATGGTGGCCGGGGCGCTAATCAGCAGGCTGTCGTAGTGCTGTAAAACATGTCGTTCCCCGTTGACGTCAATCTCCAGCGATTCGCCCGCATTAAACAGGAGTTGCGCGCCCTGCTGGTGCGTCCAGGTGCCTTCCCGCAGCCAGCTTACCGTGGCTTGTGTGGTGTCTGCCTTATAGATGACGTTAAAGTCCAGCAGCGGTCCGCCGACAATCGCACAGCTGACTTCGCTGTCGCCGCTAAAATCCGTTGCCTGGAACGGTGGAATAAGCGCGCTTGGCTCACCGTCGACGGTGAGATACATGCCTTCGCCTTCCAGCACGCTGATGTTGCGCAGATAGCCGGGGAAGCGAGAGAAGGGGCCGTCGTGGCGGATGGTCGCCACCGAAATGCGCCAGTCGTAGTCATCCGTTGCCGGGCTGCGGTAAATCTCCCGCGTGACGCCCTGGCCGTTTTTCCAGAGCATTTCCGGGCATTGCTCGTACGGCAGAAGCTGGATCATTTATGCATGCTTCCTTCGAGGCGGTAGCGCGAGCCGGGGTAAACCAGGCGCACGCTGGTGACGATTTTTTTGTTCTGCCGCCCGGTCCAGGTGCGGCGATTAACCTGTAGGCAGGGCGTGTGTTCGTCGATTTCCAGATACGCGCACTCTTCGCGAGGCACGTTCACCGCCTCAATAATATGCTCACCTTCAACGATAGGGGCGATGGACGAAAGATAGGCGTTGGGCGTGATACGGGTGAAATCCTGCTGGAAGTAATCCGGGACGATCAGCGAATTCACCAGGCGGTCTTCCAGCATCACCGGCACGCCGTTTTCGTAGTGGCAAATCAGCGAATGGAACAGGCGGCTGCCTTTAGGTAAATTGAAGGCCATCGCCTGCTGCGCGTCGGCATAGACCTGGGTCAGTTCCAGCACGCGAGCGTGATGTCGGTGGCCGCGGCTGGCGATTTCGTCGGCAATGTTGTTGATTTCCAGCAGCGCGGATTGCCCGCGAACCTCGGCAACGAAGGTGCCGATACCCTGCATGCGAACCAGCAGGCCTTCGGCGGTCAGCTCGCGCAGGGCGCGGTTGATGGTCATGCGGCTATAGCCGAACTGATTCACCAGTTCGCTTTCCGATGGCACGCGGTAATTCACCGGCCACTGCCCGCTATGAATGTTGGTCTTAATAATGATTTTGACTCTTTCATAAAAAGGGGCCGGCTGGTCCAGATTTTCGGTCTCTGCCGCTGCTTTATATACGTCGTTTTGTGCCATTCATCATTCCTCGCCCGGGTATCCTTTAAAGTTTACTCTACCCCTATTTGGATGTATATATACATGCATGTATATACAATTGATTAACATCAAACCGGGGTGCTGATATGGCGGTATATTTCGCGGCAAAAGCGCTTCTGCCGCAGGGCTGGGCGGAAAATGTCAAACTGGGCGTTTCGTCGCAGGGAGTGATCTGTTCCCTGGAATGCAACAGCGTGCCGGGGGCCGACGATATCCGGCTCGACGGGATTGTCGTGCCGGGCATGCCAAACCTGCATTCACATGCTTTTCAGCGGGCGATGGCGGGGCTGACGGAAGTGGTTGGCGACCCGGCGGACAGCTTCTGGACGTGGCGTGACCTGATGTACCGCCTGGTGGGCAAAATCACCCCGGAACAGCTGGAGACTATCGCCAGCTATCTGTATATCGAAATGTTAAAAGCCGGCTATACCTCGGTCGCCGAGTTTCACTATTTGCACCACGATGTTGACGGTAAGGCTTACGTGCAGCCTGCCGAGCTGGCGCTGCGCGTCGCTCAGGCAGCAAAAAGTGTCGGCATTGGCCTGACGCTGCTCCCGGTGCTGTATACGCACTCCGGGTTCGGCGGGCAACCCGCTTCGACAGGGCAGCGCCGCTTTATAAACGATACCGATAGCTACCTGAAATTGTACGATAACATCGCTTCTACGCTGGCCGCAGAACCGATGCAGCGTGCCGGGCTGTGCTTCCATTCGCTGCGCGCCGTCACGCCGGAGCAAATGCGCATCGTGCTGGAAAGCCAGCCGCAGCCTCAGCCGGTGCATATTCATATCTCCGAGCAGCGCAAGGAGGTGGAGGACTGTATGGCCTGGTCCGGCCTGCGGCCTGTCGAATGGCTGTATCAAAATATGCGGGTTGATGAGCGCTGGTGCCTGATACATGCCACCCATATCACCGAACAAGAAACCCGCCTTATTGCTGAGTCTGGCGCAGTAGCCGGGCTGTGCCTGACCACCGAGGCGAACCTGGGTGACGGCATTTTCCCAGGGCAGGCATTCCTGCAGCAGGGCGGTAACTGGGGGATCGGTTCCGACAGCCATATTAGCGTTAGCGTGAGCGAGGATTTGCGCTGGTTTGAATATGGCCAGCGCCTCAATAACCGCCGCCGCAACTTGCTTCATCTCGAGGCCGAGCCTTATGTCGGCAACGTGCTTTATCAGGGGGCGCTGCACGGCGGGCGAATGGCGCTGGGGCAAAACATTGGCGAGCTGGCCGTGGGGGCAAGAGCTGACTGGCTGGTGCTGGACGGCAACGATCCGTTCCTGGCGACGGCGAAAGACAATGAACTGTTGAACCGCTGGATTTTTGCCTGCTCTTCTAACCCAATAAAAGAAGTGATGACCGGCGGGAAATGGGTCATACGCGACGGACGCCATGCCAGGGATGAAGAAATTAAGGGCGATTTTGCCAGGGTGCTGAAGCAGTTAACGGCATAACCCCCGGCAGCCAATGTTTTGACCGTCTTTATACGTTCGGGCTAACGCCTTTATTGGTAGGTGCTTTTTTACTCAAGTTAGCCTGGGCGTGGCCGATATTTAATGACAGACCAACAAAATGGGATGAATTAAATGACAGGTCAGATAGGAAGCATTGGTTTTTCTGTTCCCTCTGTGGTGACGAACAATCCAGCAAGAGTCAAACCGACGGTAGCATCTGCTGCGGTTATCCAGGCCTCAACGCGCGTTACCCTCAGCGGCGCGAATGATAGCATCAGCGCTATCTATTCCATGAGCGCCCAAAAACTGCGGGCCAACGCCGTGGGCGCAAGTAGCCAGCTGTCGATGTTGATGGGGGCAAGCCTGACTCAGCCGACATCCGTGTCGTTCCAGGGGTTAGGTAAAGCGCTGCTGGCAGCCCTCAAGGACAACCCGAAAGGCTTCTCGCTGGCGGTGGCAGCGCCTACCACGGCGGAAGGCAACGCCGTTCAGGACAAAAACAGCGCGGTGGCGCTGAACATTGAGACACAAAGCGGCGTTAAGGTTAGCGTCTCACTATCCCGCCAGGCTGAAGGGCTGGTGGCGGAAGTCCAGACCAGCGGTGGCGACCTGACTGACGATGAAATTACGGCGATCTCAGGGCTTGCAGACGGCTTCCAGTCAGCCCTTGACGGCCTGTCGCAGCAGCAGTCTGCCATAAAAATCAACGGATTACTTAACGTTGACAGCAAGGTGCTTAAGTCCGTGGATTTGAGCACCGATGTCAGCGAGGCGGGTAGCTCTGTTCAGTCCCTGCGCTTCCAGAGCGACAGCACCCAGCGCACGTTAAGCTATAAAGACAGCAACGCGTCCTTCGACCTGAGCACCGACCTTAGCCGTCCGGGCGCACTGGGAAGTAAAAGCCAGCAGGCACAGGCGCTTTCCGCCTATGAAAAGCAGCTGGATAGCGCCAGCTCACGCGGCCATGCGAACAAGGCGCAGGTGGCGCTGTTCAAAAGCGCCTTCCATGCGCTAAACAGCGATTATGGTGCTAATGAGACCAAAGCCAACGCGACAAAACAGGCCATCTCCGTGACGGAGATGGATAAAGCGCGTTCGCACCTGAGCGGCCTGGCTGATTTCACCGCCTCCTTCAGGCAGGCTGACGTCTCTTCTAACCCTTACATGCCAGAGGAAAATGATACCTTTGCCTACGATTTCAGCCAGAGTACCCGGGCAAGCAACGACAGCAAAGGTGACCTGAGCAAGCTGGTTCAAAACAGCAGGGCGAGCCTCAAGGCCAGCTATCACGAGTCGCTGATCCCCGGCGCGAAGCTGGAACTGACGGGGCTAAAATCTTCGCAGAACTACACTTATCATATGATCAGTGAGGAAAGTTCGACCCAGACATCCCTGGACTTCAAAAAGGGCCGACTGGCGAGCGTGGAAACCAGCAGCGCGATCCATAGCTCCGAGTATGTTCAGACCTACCTTGCGGCGCGTTTAATGAATGAGAAACGCACGCCGTACGACCAGGAAGAGACAAAGAAAGTCGATCTGCTGGCGGACAATATTCGCCTGAAATCGCCTGGGCCCCTTAGCCTGAAATAATCCCTCCAGCCCACGCTTCGGCGTGGGTTTTTGCCACCACCGGGAACCTGCATCTCGTCGTTACCACTCAGCCTCAACAGCCAACGAGTGGAATACTCTCAGATGAGGAACATCCTTAATAGCTTCCGTCCCACACAGTCAGATCCGCGTCTGCAGGCGCAAAATAGCCAGCAGAGTCGCATCGCAAGAACGTCGGTCACGCAGCGTGAATAAACCTTCAACCCGAATGGTACGTCCGGAGCGCCTTGATTTACGCAAGAACCATGGCTTCCATTTCCAACTGGCAGAGTACGATCCCGTGAACCTCGAAAGAAACGTCACGGCGATTAAAACCTGCTGCGGCTGAGAATGTGCTGCAAGGAGAGAAAAACGGTCTTTTGGATGGTTGGGACTGGACTAACTCAATGTGATCTCTATCATATCGTGGTCACTACAGAACAAGAGAATGTGCTATGCAACATATCATCGAAGGTTTCCTTAACTTCCAGAAAGAGATTTTTCCGCAGCGCAAAGAGCTCTTTCGCAGCCTGGCCTCCAGCCAAAATCCTAAAGCGCTTTTTATTTCCTGTTCCGACAGCCGCCTGGTGCCGGAGCTGGTGACCCAGCAGGAGCCGGGGCAGCTCTTTGTCATTCGTAATGCCGGTAACATCGTTCCTTCCTTTGGCCCGGAGCCGGGCGGGGTATCCGCGACCATCGAGTACGCGGTTGTGGCACTTGGCGTGACGGATATTGTGATTTGCGGGCACTCTAACTGCGGCGCGATGAAAGCCATTGCCTCCTGCCAGTGCCTGGATCCAATGCCTGCCGTAGCCCACTGGCTGCACTATTCCGACGCTGCAAAAGCGGTTGTTGAAAAGAAAACCTGGGATAACGAGACCGACAAGGTCAACGCCATGGTGGAAGAGAACGTTATTGCGCAGCTGAACAACATTAAAACGCACCCTTCCGTTGCGGTAGGTCTGCGTAACAACGGCCTACGCCTGCACGGCTGGGTGTATGACATCGAAAGCGGTGAAATTCGCACGCTGGATAAAAACAGCAAGACCTTTATTTCTCTGGCGGACAACCCGGACGTCTGTTTCGAATAACATCGCCGCAAGAAATTGCTTAAAAAACCCACGAGTTAGCGTGGGTTTTTTACATTTAAGGATAAATAAAGGTGGCCAAAGCGAGATTGTGGAGATTTCAGGGATTTACTTTTCCCCTACGGTAAAGCCTGTGGGTGCGGGATTATAATCGACATCAAGCAGGCTTAAGCGTGTGTTCAGCCGCAGGTCAGGAGAGTTTTAAATGAAAAAGCACCTTTATGTTTTGGCCGTGTCTACGCTGATTGTTATGCCATCCCTGGCGATGGCACGCCCCGGCCCCTGGTTCCATGGTCCTGGCTTCTATCCCGGGCCACGTTATTATCCCGGGCCGCATTACTTCTATCCGGGGCCGCGCCTGACCGTGCTGCCTGGGCTGGCAACGGCTATTATCGTCGGCGGGCTGACCTATTATGTGGTCAACGGCATATACTATCAGCGTCAGGGAGCGGAATATATTCGGGTTGAAACGCCATCAGGCACAGGCGTTAATGTTCTGGATTACAACGGTAAGCGCTATTACGTACGCAACGGAAGCTATTATCAGAAGGATATTGACGGCAATTATATAGAGGTGCCTCGGCCAGCCGGACTGTAAACAAGCAAGGCTCTTTAAGTTCGAGCCAAAGATAAGTGAAAGATCTACGACATAAGACATCCACCGTCAGCGTGGATCTCTTATGTTCGTCCCGTTTCTCCAGGGAGAAACCCGAAGGGGAGCAGCCCCGCCTTATAATCAGCAAACCACGACAGGCTAATCCGTCTCGTTCCAGCCATCATTATTTCATATTGGCACTCCTCCACATCAATTTGGTTACATAAAATCTATGGCTTAGTTCGCAAATTCATTATCAGCAGGGTGTGGATTGGCCTTTTTGCTTGTATATACATGAGTGATCATTTGATGTCTGGTGGTTATTCGGGGGTTTAATCAGGTTTAGCGAGGTCGTTATGTCTTCCTTTTCATCCGCAGAAGAACAGTCAAAGAAGGGCTCGCGTCTCACCGAGTCCCGTTCTATCGATTACATCCCTGACGGTGAGCGTCACGGGCATCCTTTTAGCCAGTTTACCCTCTGGTTCGGCGGTAATTTGCAGATCACCGCTATCGTCACCGGGGCGTTGGCCGTTGTTCTGGGCGGCGATGTTGTCTGGTCGCTGATAGGGCTGTTCGTCGGGCAGATCCTGGGCGCGTCAGTCATGTCTTTCCACGCTTTGCAGGGGCCTCGGCTTGGCTTACCGCAGATGATTATCACCCGCGCACAGTTTGGCGTTTACGGCGCGGTGATACCGCTGGTGCTGGTGTGCATTATGTACATCGGTTTTTCCGCAAGCGGGACGGTGCTCGCGGGGCAGGCGATGGCACGCCTTCTGTCGATAAGTGACGTCAGCGGAATGGTTCTGTTCAGCGCGATTATTATCGTGATTGCCGTACTCGGCTATCGCGTGATTCATAAGCTCGGAAAGGTGGCAAGTATCGTTGGCGTGCTGGCTTTTGCCTGGCTGTTTGGATCGCTGTTGTTCACAACCGATCTTGCGACCATCTTGCAAAACAACCATTTCTCTATGCCGATGTTTTTGCTGGCGGTGTCGCTGTCGTCCTCCTGGCAAATCGCCTTTTGCCCCTATGTTTCGGACTACTCGCGCTATTTGCCGCGAGACGTCTCAGGCCCGAAAGTGTTTTTCTCGGTATTTAGCGGCACCGTGCTGGGGACTCAGGCTTCTATGACGCTGGGCGTCATTACTGCGGCAATTGCGGGGAGCGCCTTTTCCGGCCACGAGGTTGGCTATATTGTAGGGTTGGGCAAAACCGAAACCATGGCGATGCTGATCTATTTCGCCATCTGCTTCGGCAAAATCACCTTTACTACGCTCAACGCCTACGGCAGTTTTATGTCGCTGACGACCATTGTTTCCGGTTTCCGCAAACAGCTCACCCTCAGCCCAAAAAATCGCGTTCTGTTTGTGGTGCTGATGGTCGCGGCTTCCTGCGTCATTGCGCTGCTTAGTGAACCCGCATTCCTGAAGCACTTCACCCATTTCCTGCTGTTCTTACTGGCCTTCTTTGTACCCTGGAGCGCCATTGGCCTGACCGACTACTACCTTATTTCCTCAGGTGCCGTCGATATTCCCGCGCTGTTTGATGCTGACAAGCGCTATGGCCGCTGGAACCTGTTTGGTATTGGCGTCTATATCGTTGGCGTGCTTATTCAGCTGCCGTTTATTGAAAACCCGCTTTTCCATGGCTCGCTGACCTGGCTCTTCGACGGGAACGACGTGTCGTGGATCATCGGCTGGTTCGGTACCGCCATTCTCTATTACTGCCTGCGCCGGCTGGATAAACGCGCGTTGCCTGCGGCGACGGTTTTTCCGAACAGTGCAGCAAGGTAATCTGATTCCGATAATAAAAAATCCACGCCGAAGCGTGGATTTTTTTATGCCAGGAAAAGGGATTAGACGTTGAACAGGAAGTTCATCACGTCGCCGTCTTTCACGACGTAGTCTTTACCTTCTGCGCGCATTTTGCCGGCTTCTTTCGCGCCTTGCTCGCCTTTGTAGGTGATGAAGTCTTCATAGGCGATGGTCTGCGCACGGATGAAGCCTTTCTCGAAGTCGGTGTGGATTTTGCCCGCAGCCTGAGGCGCGGTAGCGCCGACAGGAATGGTCCACGCACGCACTTCTTTCACGCCAGCGGTGAAGTAGGTTTGCAGGTTCAGCAGCTCGTAGCCTGCGCGAATTACGCGGTTCAGGCCTGGCTCTTCCAGACCCAGCTCGGCCATGAACTCGTCACGGTCTGCGTCGTCCAGCTCGGCGATGTCGGATTCTACCGCGGCACACACGGCAACCACGACGGAACCTTCAGCTGCCGCGATTTCACGAACTTTATCGAGGTACGGGTTATTTTCAAAACCGTCTTCGTTAACGTTGGCGATGTACATGGTTGGCTTCAGGGTCAGGAAGCTCAGGTATTTGATTGCCGCTTTATCTTCTTCGGTCAGGTTTTTCAGCGCGCGCAGCATACCGGCGTTTTCTAGCTGCGGCAGGCATTTTTCCAGAGCGGCCAGTTCAGCTTTAGCGTCTTTATCGCCACCCTTGGCTTTCTTCTGCACGCGGTGAATGGCGCGCTCACAGGTATCAAGGTCAGACAGCGCCAGCTCGGTATTGATAACGTCGATATCGTCAGCCGGATCCACTTTGTTGTTCACGTGGATGATGTTGTCGTTTTCAAAGCAGCGAACCACGTGGCCGATAGCTTCGGTTTCACGGATGTTGGTCAGGAACTGGTTACCCAGGCCTTCACCTTTAGACGCGCCTTTCACCAGGCCGGCGATGTCTACGAACTCCATGGTGGTCGGCAGAATACGCTGCGGTTTAACGATTTCAGCCAGTTTGTCCAGGCGCGGGTCTGGCATCGGCACAACGCCAGTGTTTGGCTCGATGGTACAGAACGGGAAGTTAGCCGCTTCAATACCCGCTTTGGTCAGCGCGTTGAACAGAGTGGATTTACCAACGTTCGGCAAGCCGACGATACCGCATTTGAATCCCATGGTTTAAATCACCTTAATTGCTTGATAATCAATGATTTTTTACGTTTTCATTGAAAAAATGTAGATAACTTTGCCCATTATACACTTAAACCGCCGTCAGCGGGCGCGGAAATCCTTTCCTGTCGGGCGGAAGAACGGATTATTGTGCTTTAAAGGCGTGCAGACGATTCGTGGCTTTGGTCAGGCCTTCTTTCAGCCAAATCTCGGTGCAGCGCGCCGCTTCGTCAACGGCGTCGTCAATCAGCTTCTGTTCGCTGACCGGCGGTTTGCCCAGCACGAAGCCGACAACTTTGTTTTTATCGCCTGGATGACCAATCCCGACGCGTAACCGGTGAAAGTTCGGATTATTGCCCAGCTTGCTGATGATATCTTTCAGGCCGTTGTGTCCGCCGTGTCCGCCGCCAAGCTTAAACTTAGCCACGCCGGGAGGCAGGTCCAGCTCGTCGTGCGCAACCAGAATTTCATCCGGTGCGATGCGGAAGAAGGTGGCCATCGCCGCGACCGCTTTGCCGCTAAGATTCATAAACGTGGTCGGGACCAGTAGCCGGACGTCTTCGCCACCCAGGTTGATGCGGGCGGTGTAGCCAAAAAACTTCGCTTCTTCTTTCAGCGACTGATTATGGCGCTCGGCCAGCAGATCCACGTACCAGGCGCCGGCGTTATGGCGGGTCGCGGCATATTCAGCGCCTGGGTTTGCCAGGCCGACAATTAGTTTAATGCTCACGTTTAAATTCCTGAAAACCGTTCACAGCCGCGTAGTTTACTGTGCCGGGGCGGCGTTGACAAAGCGCAATCCCGGCGTGGGCGCATTATCGAATAGTTGAAGAAGTGAACCATTAGAATTTCAAGCAACTCAGACGCTTATTTGTAAACTTTTGTAGAGCTTTCGTTCGTAATTGTGATCGCTCACGCACATGTTCTTTAAGGGCATTGTCTATACTTTAGTCACAAGGAAAGGGGATGTTCCCCACCGACCCGTAATTTTGCGGAGGTGAAATATGAAACGCAGAAACGCTTCGTTACTCGGTAATGTCCTCATGGGATTGGGACTGGTTGTGATGGTGGTCGGCGTGGGCTATTCGATTCTGAACCAGCTCCCGCAGCTAAACCTGCCGCAGTTTTTCGCGCACGGTGCCGTGCTGAGCATCTTCGTCGGGGCCGTACTGTGGCTTGCCGGGGCGCGTATCGGCGGGCGCGAGCAGGTTTGCGATCGTTACTGGTGGGTGCGCCACTATGACAAGCGCTGCCGTCGGGATGAGCATCATCGCCACAGCTAATCTTTAGCATATTTAAAAAAACGGCTCCTGTTCAGGGGCCGTTTTTTTTATGCTTACCGGGTTGACCCTTACGTAACGTGAGGCTGCAAACTCCGCATCAGCAGAAGCCAAAAGGAGCAGGACATGTTGTTTAAAGTAGGCGAACTGGCAAAACGTGCCGGTATTACGGTACGCACGCTGCACCACTACGAAGCGATGGGCCTGCTGCTGCCTTCTGCCCGCACCGCCGCCGGTTATCGTCTTTATAACCGGCAGGATATCACCAGGCTGCATCATATTCAGGCGCTAAGCCGAATGGGCATGAGTCTGAGCGAGGTGCGCGACTGTCTTGAGCGTCAGGCTCTGTCGCTGAATGAGGTCCTGGATTCACAGATCTCAATGCTGGATGGCCAGCTCGCGGAAATCGCCGAGCTGCGCCAGCGTCTGGTCACGCTGCGGGAAACTTTGCGCAGCGGCGCAGAACCTGACCTCAAGGAATGGCTTACTACGCTGGAGTTAATGACGATGTACGATCGCTATTTTTCAAAAGAAGAGTTAAAGCGCCTGCCTTTTGCGCAGCCCGATAACCGCCGTGACGAGGCGTGGAAACAGCTTGTAGAAGAGGTTGCGGCGCTGCATGAGCAGGGTGTGTCGCCTGACGATGTGCGGGCTCAGCAGTTGGCAACGCAATGGATGGAAATGCTGGAGCGCGATACGGCGGGTGAAGCTGATTTTCTGGTGCGTCTGAATACAATGCATCAGGCCGAGCCGGAGATGGCCCGACAGACAGGGATCTCCCCGGAGATGATCGACTATGTGACCCGCGCATTTGGCCAGGGCAAGCTGGATATCTACCGCCGCTACCTGAACGATGAGGAGTTTGCTTTCACCCGCGCCCACTACTTTGATCGGATGCAGGAGTGGCCGCCGCTGGTGGCCGCGGTAAGGAAAGCAAACGCACAGGGCGTGAGGCCTGATTCAGACCAGGCGCAGCAGCTTGCTCGCCGCTGGCTTGAACTGTTTCAGTCGTTTGCAGGCACCTCGCCACAGACCCAGCAAAAATTCCGCACCGCAATGGCTCAGGAGCCTGAACTCTCCAGAGGAACATGGATGACGCCGGAGGTTCTGGCCTGGCTGCAGCAGGCGATTGGCGCTATGTTCCAGGCCGCCGGACCAAGAAACCAATCGGGCTCCTGACCCGCAAAGAGAGGTAGCGGCGCGAGGCCGCTCAGTCATTGTGAAACTGGCCGCTAATTAGCTAGCGGCCAGCGCAGCCTGAACGTCCGGGAAGAACGCGAGGCGGCCAGGGATCGGCTGCACGCCAGCCCGGGCGAGGGTGCGCAGCGGCTGGAATTCAAGGTTCGTCACCCGCAGCTCACAGCCTTCAGGCATTTTCGCCACAAAGCGCTGGAAAGCATCAAGGCCACCTGCGTCGAGTACCGGCACCGCATCCCACTGCAAAATGACCACGCGATGGCCCGGCACCTGCAGGGCTAGCTGAGTGAAAAGCCCTTCGGCGGCGGCGAAGAACAGCGGCCCCGTCACGCGCAGCGCAAGGACATCCTCAGGCGCATTAACATTACTGAGCGGCGCGAGGCGGGTCATTCGGGCAATGCGGCGCATAAACAGCAGCGACGCCAGCACAATACCCACGCTGATGGCAATCACCATGTCAAACAGTACGGTAAGCGACATACAAATCAGCATCACGATGATGTCGTCTTTCGGCGCGCGGCGCAGCAGGTTGACGACTTTATGCGCCTCGCTCATGTTCCAGGCCACCATCAGCAGCAGGGCGGCCATCGCCGAAAGCGGAAGCCAGGAAAGCAGAGGGGCGAGCGCCAGCAGCGCCAGGATCACCAGCAGGGAGTGAATGATGGCGGCAACCGGTGAGGTCGCACCGGCACGCACGTTAGCGGCGGAGCGCGCAATGGCCGCGGTGGCGGTAATACCGCCAAAGAACGGAGCAATAATATTTCCCAGTCCCTGGCCCACCAATTCGCTGTTGGCGTTGTGTTTTGTTCCGGTCATTCCGTCGAGCACCACCGCGCACAGCAACGACTCGATTGCGCCAAGCATGGCCATAGAGAATGCGGCTGGCAGCAGGGCGCTCAGCGAGTCCCAGCTCAGCGTAAAGTCTGAATTTGGCATGTTCCACGGCAGCATTAGCTGAGGCAACAGCTGTGGAATACCGTTGCCCTGACTACCGTCGGCGAGAATATAGTGGAAGCGTGAGCCAATGGTGGCCACTTCACCGTCCAGCGAAGTAACGATAGCCATCACGGCGCAGCCCGCGAGCAGCGCAGGCAGATGGCCCGGCAGACGGATCCCCAGGCGAGGCCAGAAAATCAGCACTGCGAGGGTCACGATGCCGATAGCGGCATCCCCCATATTCACCGTGGGCATCGCCATCGCCAGCGCCGCAACTTTATTCAGATAGTGTTCCGGCACGTGCTCGAGCGTCAGGCCGAAGAAGTCCTTCACCTGCATCGTTGCGATGGTAATGCCTATCCCGGAGGTAAAGCCCAGCGTCACCGACAGTGGAATGTACTCGATAAGTCGCCCAAAGCGCGCCAGCCCAAACAGGATCAGGAAGACCCCGGACATCAGGGTGGCGACCAGCAGTCCCGCCAGCCCAAACTGCTGCGCTACAGGGTAGAGGATCACCACGAAGGCGGCGGTAGGGCCAGACACGCTGAAGCGCGAGCCGCCGCTAAGGGCAATAACGATCCCGGCGACGGCGGCCGTATACAGGCCATATTGCGGCGCAACGCCGCTGCCGATGGCCAGCGCCATAGCCAGAGGAATGGCAATAATTCCGACGGTCACGCCGGCGATAGCGTCGCGGCTAAGACGGGACAGGGTGTACTTTTCGCGCCAGCAGGCGTCAATCAGGGCGCGGAAAGGCATTACGTGAGTAGAGGATACGGTTTTCACTTTTGATTCCATCCGTGAGCGCATCATCTGTCATTCAGGCAGGTGAAGGAGGCATTGAAAAAGAGTAGTGCAAAAACGAAAAAACCCGCCGCAGCGGGTTTTAAAAGCTACGTCGATCAGTGCTCGAACATTGCAGAGATAGATTCTTCATTGCTGATACGACGAATGGCTTCTGCCAGCATACCGGACAGGGTCAGGGTACGGACGTTTGGCAGGGCTTTGATTTCGTCGGACAGCGGGATGGTATCGCAAACAATCACTTCGTCGATCACCGAGTTGCGCAGGTTGTGAACCGCGTTGCCGGAGAAGATTGGGTGAGTCGCGTAGGCGAATACGCGTTTCGCGCCGCGTTCTTTCAGCGCTTCTGCTGCTTTACACAGCGTACCGCCGGTATCGATCATGTCGTCAACCAGGACGCAATCACGGCCGGACACGTCACCGATGATATGCATAACCTGGGAAACGTTAGCGCGCGGGCGACGCTTGTCGATAATAGCCATATCGGTATCGTTCAGCAGCTTAGCGATAGCACGGGCACGTACTACGCCGCCGATGTCCGGGGAAACCACGATTGGGTTTTCCAGGCCGATTTGCAGCATATCTTCCAGCAGGATTGGGCTACCGAAGACGTTATCTACCGGGACATCAAAGAAGCCCTGGATTTGTTCAGCGTGCAGGTCCACGGTGAGAACACGGTCAACCCCTACGCTTGAGAGGAAGTCAGCAACGACTTTCGCAGTGATTGGCACACGAGCGGAGCGCACGCGGCGGTCCTGACGAGCGTAACCAAAGTAAGGGATAACAGCGGTGATACGGCCTGCAGAAGCGCGGCGCAGGGCATCGACCATAACAACCAATTCCATCAGGTTGTCGTTCGTTGGGGCACAGGTGGACTGGATGATGAAAATATCACCACCGCGTACATTTTCGTTGATTTGTACGCTTACTTCACCGTCGCTAAAGCGACCGACGGCGGCGTCACCAAGGGAGGTGTACAGGCGGTTGGCAATACGTTGTGCTAGTTCCGGGGTGGCGTTACCAGCAAAAAGCTTCATATCAGGCACGAGAAGAACCTCAGGCATGCGTCCAGTGGCGGATGGTTGCTACCGCAATATGTGCGGGCAGGGTAGCCCCCATCCAGGCGGTGTATTAAAGAGCACGATGCAACGTCTGAAACGAGGTGACGTTGTCACCAATGCCCAGCTTGCCCGGATATGGCCTGATGCAGCGGAGATCTATTAACGCCTCGCGCAACAAACCCATGCAGCCATTCCGGGGCTTGCTCAAGCACCTGCCGGGCGGCCTGCTCGGTGTTAAATTCAGCAAACACACAAGCGCCGGTGCCGGTCAGGCGCGACGGCGAGTATTCTAACAGCCAGGAAAGCGCCGCATCAACCTCGCGAAAACGTTTTCTTGCGATAACCTCACAATCGTTGCCAAATTCACATTTTAGCAACGTCGTAATTGACCTGACCGGGGTTTCGCGCGGCAGCTCAGGATCGCCAAAAATGATCGGCGTCGGAATACTGACGCCCGGATGAGCAACCAGGTACCATTTTTCATCAGGTTCAACCGGCGTGAGGATTTCACCGACCCCTTCAGCAAAGGCCGCATGACCCCTGACAAACACCGGTACGTCGGCGCCAAGGCGAATGCCAAGCGCAGCCAGTTCATCTTCGCTGCAGCGGGTATCCCAGAGATGGTTGAGTGCAACCAGTATGGTGGCCGCGTTGGAGGAACCACCGCCCAGGCCACCGCCCATCGGCAGCGTTTTCTCAACCCCCAGGTCAGCGCCTGCACCGATGGGCAGGGTGCCTTTACCTGAGGCATACTCCACCAACAGGCGAGCGGCACGAACGATAAGGTTCTCTTCATCAGGTACGCCGTCAATGGGCGTCACCAGCCGAACTATGCCGTCTTCGCGAGGTTCTATTGTTATCGTGTCGCCGTAGTTCAGAAACTGAAACAGCGTCTGCAGGTTGTGATAGCCGTCCGGGCGACGACCGGTGATGTAAAGAAACAGATTCAGTTTTGCAGGGGAAGGCCAGCGAGAGATCATTATTTCACCGTCCAGCTGTCCATTTTCAGCTTGATGCGCTGGTCGCCTTCGCGCAGTTCCATATTGGAAGGCAGGGAGGGCTGGGTTTTGCTGTCGTAGTCGCTGTACACCACTTTCCAGGTTTTACCGTTTTGCGTGTAGTTCACTTCACGCAGGCGATACTGGTCGTCGAGTTTGTAATCGGTGGAGTCACCCGGCAGGCCAAGTATCCACTGACGCAGACTGTTAAGCGGAATAGGCATGCCGGTCAGTTTACCTATCATTTCTTCTGCGTCTTTTGCGATGTAACGCTTGCCGTCGCGGTCGGTGAGCTGCACCTGATCCGGCTGTGCATTGAGCTCAAGTTCGGTACTGCCGAGTGGGTTAGTCAGCAGCAGACGGTAGCGATCGGGCGCGGTTTGCTGCCAGTTAAAGCGGGCATATACCTTTTGGCTATCGGAAAGATAAGCAAAAGCACCACGGGTCTGATACTGGGTAATTTTTTGCACTTGTTGCTGGTGTTCTAACCACTGCGGCGAGTCAGGGCTCTTGCCCGGACCGCTCGGCTGGTGGACTGAACAGGCGGCCAGAACCAGGCTGGCAAGGGGCAGAAGGCGCATCAGACGGGCTTTTGGCATCAACATAGCGGCAGCAAATCCTTAAATTCATTTTGTGGTCAACCGTTCATGCTAGCGGGCAGTCGGCAGGGCGTCTACGGTCAAGTTATCTTAATTGATAAATCATCCGCATACTCCGCAAGGGGAAGCTCTCTTTTATTGATTCGGCTCATCCTGTATGATGCGACCAGAAATCCTTATCAACATCGGTATTACTCAGACCGCTCCATGACCCTGTTAGCGCTAGGAATTAACCACAAAACGGCCCCAATATCGCTGCGAGAACGTGTTACGTTTGCGCCGGACACGCTCGACCAGGCGCTGGGCAGTTTGCTGGAGCAGCCAATGGTTCAGGGCGGGGTGGTGCTGTCAACCTGTAACAGAACCGAGCTGTATCTGAGCGTTGAGCAACAGGAAAATCTGCACGAACGGCTGGTGCGCTGGCTGTGCGAATACCACAACCTCAACGAAGAGGAAGTGCGTAAAAGTCTCTACTGGCACCATGATAACGACGCCGTCAGCCATTTAATGCGCGTGGCGAGCGGTCTGGACTCGCTGGTCCTCGGCGAACCACAGATCCTCGGTCAGGTCAAAAAAGCCTTTGCCGATTCCCAAAAAGGGCATTCGCGTTCCAGCGAGCTGGAACGGATGTTCCAGAAGTCCTTCTCCGTTGCTAAGCGAGTGCGTACCGAAACCGACATCGGCGCCAGCGCTGTTTCCGTCGCCTTCGCAGCCTGTACCCTTGCACGGCAAATCTTTGAATCCCTCTCTTCGGTTACCGTGCTGCTGGTCGGCGCCGGGGAGACCATTGAACTGGTTGCTCGCCATCTGCGGGAGCATAAAGTTGAGAAGATGATTATCGCTAACCGTACCCGTGAACGCGCTCAGGTACTGGCCGACGAGGTCGGTGCGGAAGTCATTAGCCTGAGCGACATTGACGAACGCCTGGCGGATGCCGATATCATCATCAGTTCGACCGCCAGCCCGCTGCCTATTATTGGCAAAGGGATGATGGAGCGTGCGCTAAAAGCGCGCCGCAACCAGCCGATGCTGCTGGTGGATATCGCCGTACCGCGCGATGTCGAGCCTGAAGTCGGCAAACTTGCGAACGCTTATCTCTATAGCGTGGATGACCTTCAGGCCATTATTCAGAGCAACCTCGCGCAGCGTAAAGCGGCGGCGGTTGAGGCTGAAACCATCGTGGCGCAAGAATGCAGCGAGTTCATGGCCTGGCTGCGCGCGCAAAGCGCCTCTGAGACCATTCGCGAATACCGTAGCCAGGCAGAGCAGGTCAGAGACGACCTCGCTGCCAAAGCGCTGGCTGCCCTACAACAGGGTGGCGACGCGGAATCCGTTCTGCAGGACTTGGCCTGGAAACTGACTAATCGCCTGATCCATGCACCAACCAAATCGCTCACGCAGGCCGCCCGTGACGGGGACGATGAACGCCTGCAAATCTTACGTAACAGCCTCGGGCTGGATTAGCACACACAACTCTTATTACAAGGTGAACCACCGCCCATGAAGCCTTCTATTGTTGCCAAACTGGAAGCCTTGCAGGAGCGCCATGAAGAAGTTCAGGCCCTGCTTGGCGATGCCGCGACCATTGCCGATCAGGATCGCTTCCGCGCCCTGTCCCGCGAATATGCCCAGTTAAGCGATGTATCGCGCTGTTTCCTGCAATGGCGCCAGGTACAGGAAGACATTGAAACCGCAGAAAGCATGCTCAGTGACCCCGAAATGCGCGAAATGGCGCAGGAAGAACTTGCGGAAGCCAAAGCCAGCAGTGAAGAGCTTGAGCAGCAGCTTCAGGTGCTGCTGCTGCCAAAAGATCCCGATGATGAGCGCAATGCGTTTGTCGAAGTTCGCGCCGGTACCGGCGGGGACGAGGCGGCGTTGTTTGCCGGTGATTTGTTCCGTATGTATAGCCGCTACGCGGAAGCCCGCCGCTGGCGCGTTGAGATTATTAGCGCTAACGAGGGCGAACACGGTGGCTATAAAGAGGTTATCGCCAAAATCAGCGGTGACGGCGTCTATGGTCGCCTGAAGTTTGAGTCCGGCGGTCATCGCGTGCAGCGCGTGCCGGCCACGGAATCCCAGGGGCGTATTCACACCTCCGCCTGTACCGTGGCGGTGATGCCTGAAATTCCTGAAGCGGAACTGCCGGATATTAACCCGTCGGATCTGCGTATCGATACCTTCCGCTCCTCGGGCGCGGGCGGTCAGCACGTTAACACCACCGACTCTGCAATCCGTATTACCCACTTGCCTACCGGCATTGTGGTGGAGTGCCAGGACGAACGTTCCCAGCATAAAAACAAAGCGAAAGCGCTTTCTGTACTGGGCGCGCGTATTCGCGCTGCGGAAGTGGCAAAGCGTCAGCTGGAAGAAGCCTCTACCCGCCGTAACCTGTTGGGTTCAGGCGATCGTTCTGACCGTAACCGTACCTATAATTTCCCGCAGGGGCGTGTGACCGACCACCGCATCAACCTGACGCTTTACCGTCTGGATGAAGTGATGGAAGGCAAAATCGATGCGCTGATCGAGCCAATTGTCCAGGAGTTCCAGGCTGACCAGCTCGCGGCGCTGTCCGAGCAGGATTAATGGAGTTTCAGTTATGGCTTCGCCAGGCCGTGCAGCGCCTGGCGCAGAGCGAAAGCCCAAAACGGGATGCGGAAATTCTGCTCGGGTTCGTCACCGGTAAAGCCCGTACCTACATTCTTGCCTTTGGTGAAACGAAGCTGACAACCGCTCAGCAAGCCGAGCTTGAGACTTTGCTGGCTCGTCGCGAGCGCGGCGAGCCGGTGGCGCATCTCGTTGGTGAGCGGGAGTTCTGGTCTCTGCCGCTGCGTGTTTCTCCGGTCACACTTATTCCTCGCCCCGATACCGAATGCCTTGTCGAGCATGCGTTAACAAAGCTGCCGGGCACGCCATGCGAAATACTGGATCTGGGTACCGGTACCGGCGCAATCGCCCTGGCGCTGGCAAGCGAACGCCCGGACTGCAGGGTGACGGCACTGGATGTGGTTCCTGAGGCCGTGGTGCTGGCGCAATTAAACGCCAAAAATCTTGGCATAACCAACGTCAGAGTGATGCAAAGCCACTGGTTTGATACGCTTGATAACCAACGTTTTACGCTGATTGTCAGCAACCCGCCGTACATCGACGGAGATGACCCGCACCTCAGCGAAGGCGATGTACGCTTTGAGCCAAAAAGCGCGCTGGTGGCGGACAATCATGGTCTGGCAGATTTAGAAACCCTGGTCAGAGATTCGCGCCGCTTTCTCGAGCCCGGCGGCTGGCTGGTGCTTGAACACGGCTGGACCCAGGGTGAACCTGTGCAACAGCTTCTGCGCGAAGCGGGTTTTTCCGCTATTGAAACCAGCAAAGATTATGGCGGCAACGATCGCCTGACGTCAGGACGCTATCTTTGAATCATTAAGGAAAAGACATTTTGGCGGCTTATTTCTCACTTAAATATCTGCATATTTTTACCGTCGCAATCTCAATCAGCCTGTTTGTATTACGGTACTGGTGGCAATATCGCGGTTCTGCGATGTCCGGCAAGCGTTGGGTGCGCATCCTGCCCCACGTTAATGATACGCTGTTGTTAGTCAGCGGTTTTGCGCTGGTGATGATCACGCATTTCTATCCGTTTACGCCGCAGGGAACGTGGCTGACTGAAAAGCTGTTTGGCGTTATCATCTATATCGCTTTAGGTTTTATCGCGCTGGGTAAACGCCCGCGCAGCCAGCAGGTTCGTTGGTTTGCTTTTCTGCTGGGGCTGGTGGTGCTCTACATCATCATTAAACTCGCCAC
Source organism: Cedecea sp. (assembly GCF_036500665.1). Taxonomy (NCBI): domain Bacteria; kingdom Pseudomonadati; phylum Pseudomonadota; class Gammaproteobacteria; order Enterobacterales; family Enterobacteriaceae; genus Cedecea; species Cedecea sp. Next base: position 3,062 of record NZ_DASYBS010000099.1, on the reverse strand, counting down.
CACTAAAATACCGATATTGGGGTAAGTATGAGGTCGTTAGCCGATTTCGAATTTAATCAGGCACCGCTCTGTGAAGGCATGATTTTAGTCTCGCAACTGATCCGGGATGATTTTCCGACCGCTGAAGTTGAAGCTCAGCTCGGGGAGTTAGTCAGCCTGGCAAAAGAAGAAATTTGCCAGGGTACGCATCCCGATTTGCAGTTAGAAAAACTGCTTGAACTCTTTTACGGCGAATGGGGATTTAAGGATTCAGGGGGTGTTTACCGTCTGTCCGATGCCCTGTGGCTGGATAATGTTTTAAAAAGCCGTCAGGGGAGCGCCGTCTCTCTTGGGGCGATATTGCTGTGGGTTGCCGGGCAGCTTGATATTCCGCTGATGCCGGTGATATTCCCGACGCAGCTTATTCTGCGTGCGGACTGGATGGATGGCGAAATGTGGCTCATCAATCCGTTTAACGGCGACACGCTTGACGAGCACACGCTGGAAGTGTGGATCAAGGGCAATATTAACCCTACGGCTGAGCTTTTCGACGAAGATCTCGATGAGTCCGACAATGCGGAAGTAATCCGCAAGCTGCTCGACACGCTCAAGTCTGCGCTGATGGAAGAGCGGCAGATGGAGATGGCGCTGCGCGCCAGCGAAGTGCTGCTGCAGTTTAATCCGGAAGACCCCTATGAGATCCGCGACCGCGGCCTGATTTATGCGCAGCTGGACTGTGAACACGTGGCGCTCAACGATTTAAGCTACTTTGTTGAGCAGTGCCCGGAAGATCCGATTAGCGAAATGATTAAGGCGCAAATCAACTCGATTGCGCATAAGCAGATTACCCTGCATTAAGTTCACACCTGATAAGGCGAACATATGAAACAAAAAGTGGTTAACATTGGCGATATCAACGTCGCAAACGATCTGCCGTTTGTGCTTTTTGGCGGCATGAACGTGCTGGAATCCCGCGATCTGGCGATGCGTATCTGCGAGCATTACGTCACCGTGACCCAGAAGTTGGGTATCCCGTACGTGTTCAAAGCCTCTTTTGATAAAGCCAACCGTTCATCTATTCACTCTTACCGTGGCCCGGGCCTGGAAGAGGGGATGAAGATTTTCCAGGAGCTGAAGCAGACCTTCGGCGTGAAAGTCATCACCGACGTTCACGAAGCCAGCCAGGCCCAGCCGGTTGCCGAGGTGGTTGACGTTATTCAGCTGCCTGCATTCCTGGCGCGTCAGACCGATCTGGTTGAAGCGATGGCAAAAACCGGCGCGGTGATCAACGTGAAGAAGCCACAGTTCGTCAGCCCTGGCCAGATGGGCAACATCGTGGATAAGTTCGCGGAAGGCGGCAACGACAAAATTATTCTTTGCGATCGCGGCACGCAGTTCGGCTACGACAACCTGGTGGTCGACATGCTGGGCTTTAGCGTCATGAAGCAGGTTTCTAACGGTGCGCCGGTGATTTTCGACGTGACTCACGCCCTGCAGTGCCGTGACCCGTTTGGCGCGGCGTCCAGCGGCCGTCGTGCTCAGGTCACCGAACTGGCTCGTGCCGGGATGGCGACTGGCCTGGCCGGCCTGTTTATTGAAGCGCACCCGGACCCGGACAACGCGCGCTGCGACGGTCCTTCCGCGCTGCCGCTGGCGAAGCTCGAAGCCTTCCTGACCCAGATTAAAGCGATTGACGATCTGGTGAAGAACTTCGCGCCGCTGGATACCAGCCACTAATTGCTGCAAAAAACAAAACCCGCTGCGGCGCTGAGGAATCCCCAGTAATGAGCGGGTAAAAAAAGACAGGCATAGAGTTTTGTGATCTACTGATTTGTGCAACCAATTCAATGGGATCACCTCTATGCCTGCTCGCCAAGTATGTCAGAATTTCTTCCGTGATACGTTAGCTCCATTTCACAAATACCGACAAAATGCTTTGTTGGATGCCACCATTGCACTTATCAATGGCGCATCCCTGACGCTGACCAGTATCGGGCGTTATTTACCCGGTGCAGCTCAGGTCAAAAATAAAATAAAACGCGTTGATCGCTTGCTGGGTAATGATTCTCTTCATCAGGAAATTCCTCTGATTTTTAAAAGTATTATCTCAATGCTGACGAATCAGTTATCCCTCTGCGTTATTGCCGTTGACTGGAGCGGCTATCCATCGCAGGAATATCACGTTCTCCGGGCCAGCCTATTGTGCGACGGGCGGTCAATCCCCTTATTAAGCTGGATAGTTCCTTCCGAAAAACAGCAGAATGCGCAGATACAGAAAGATTTCCTGGGTGCTCTTGCCGAAGCGGTGAATCAAAAAGCCAGAGTCATCATCGTTACGGATGCGGGGTTCCAGAATGCCTGGTTCAGGCACATCAAATTACTCGGCTGGGATTTTATAGGCCGGATACGGGGCAATAAACAACTGTGTCTAACCAGAAAAGGGGAACACTGGTTCAGACGTCAGGAATTGCAAGCCAGCAGTAAACCCGAATATCTGGGGCATGGAACGCTTTCCCGCTCAGAATATGCCCAGTGTGACGGTCATTTTTACCTTCACAAAAAAGCCTTAAAAGGGAGAAAAAATAAGCGTTCGCGTTGTGGCATAACCAGACCATCACAAGTAAAAGATGCCCGTTCCGCAGCAGCAGAACCGTGGCTGCTCTTCAGCAGCACAGCCGACTTCAAACCACGTGAAATCATGAAGTTGTACAGCCGTCGAATGCAGATCGAGCAGAACTTCCGGGATGAAAAAAGCGAGCGCTTCGGGTTCGGTCTGCGTGCCAGTTACAGCCGTTCAGTGGGAAGAATGCTGGTTCTAAGCCTGCTGGCGACGCTGAGCACAATAGTGCTGTGGCTTATTGGTTATCATGCTGAAAAAAAAGGATTACATCTAAGATATCAGGCCAACAGCATTAAATCACGGCGTGTAATCTCGTATCTGACGTTAGCGGAGAATGTCTTAAGACACTCCCCGCTAATTTTAAAGCAAACGGTGCTGAGCACCGTTCTTAATCACCTCGCCAAAACCTACCGAAATATGGTGTTGGTTTATTAGCGCTGATTTATGGGGATCCCTCAGCACC